>JAUWNT010000228.1 GCA_030612495.1 Candidatus Aminicenantota bacterium | reverse complement strand
AAAAGGAAGTAATTTATTGGGAATAATAAAAGAATTTTATTTTGCAATTTTCAATGATTAGGGGGTTAAAAATGAAAGGAATTAAGTTATTTATTTTATTAATTTTGGTTTTAAGTTTGTTTCAATTTAATTTATATTCATTGATTACAAGTAGAGTTGAGGGAACAGTTGTTGACAAAGATACAGGTGAAATAATAAAAAATGCCCGAGTTGTTTTGTATGGTCTTAACCAATATGCGGCTCTGAAAGACGCATGGGGTAAGATAAAAAGAGTTAAGACTAATGATAAAGGTTATTTTAGATTTGATGATCTTAAAAAAGGAAAATATCTTTTTTGTATTTATAGAGAAGGATATGCATTTTTTGGTCCTACACTCGAATATAAAACTAGTGATTCTCTTGGAAGTCTTATGTCAGAATCGAATGGAGCAACTTTCGAGAATGTTGATGGATTTTATTTAAAAGAGGGACAGATAAAGCATTTTAAAATAAAGTTGGAAAAAGAAGCAATACTTGAGATAAAAGTTTTAATAAAAACACCTAATGGTACATACCCAGTAGAAAAGGAAAAATCATGTTTTGTAGTAGAGTTAATCATTTCAGATTCTAACATTTCATATATATCTGAGGATCAATTTTCATATGATAATGGAATATCTCGTTTAAAAAGTTTACCTGGAGGAAAGATGATTCGGTTGAAGATAGTTCCAGAAGAATATGGGTATCCTGAAAAAGATTTTGAAGTATCTTTAGAAAAAGCAAAAACAACGAGGGTTGAGTATGTGCTTGATTTTACAATAGGACAGGTAGTTCATGGATTTATAAGAGGTAAAGAAACAGGAAAACCTTTAGAAAATTTTAGTATATATATTGGAAGAGAAAATAGGGAAGAAACAAGGGCTGTGACAGACAAAAACGGAGAATTCTGGATTGGTGGTCTTGAATCAGGTAAAAACATAGTTTTCATATTTTCTGGTTTATATAATATAAGAGATAAATTCTATATAACAATTCAGCCGAATGAAAAAATAGAATTAAATAAAGAATATTAGGAAGAGAAAGGGACAAAGGGACGGTCTTTTGAAGTATTGAAATATTATGTTATAATTCTAGAATGAGACATGCACGACTGACATGGGAAGGTGCTTTTCACCATATTATGAACCGAGGCGTCAATGAAGAGAAAATATTCTCAAGTGCAAACCTGAAATCAAAATATATTGAATTACTTGCTGAAAAGTCAATGATTTACAGAATGCGCATATTGGCATACTGTATTATGGACAACCATTACCATTTATTATTGCAGAATAGTAGTGGTAAGCTCTCTGAGTTTATGAGGAATCTGAATAGTCAGTATGGATTTTACTACAGGAGGGTTATAGGAGTTTATAAGGGGTCAAATTTATATTTATAAGGGGGCAAATCTTTATAATTGACAAATGAGTAATTTTATTATATATAAGAACTATGTCACGTCCCCTTAGAATTCAGTATGAAGGTGCTTTGTATCATGTAATCTGCAGGGGTACAGAGAGGAGAGATATTTTTTTAGGAGATGAGGATCGCAAAACCTTTTTGAAGTTTTTAAAAGAGTCAGTAGAGGCATATCAAGTGATTATATACTGTTATGTACTGATGTCGAATCATTTCCATATTATTATAGAAACTCCCCATGGTAATCTGAGTGAGTACATGCGACGCTTTAATATTACCTACACTTATTATTTTAATCGGAAATATAAACGCGTTGGCAATCTTTATCAGGGCAGATACAAAAGCATTCTTGTTGAGAAGGAGAGTTATTTAAATATACTATCCAGGTATATACATGTAAATCCTGTTCAGGTAAAAAAATTAAGAGACAAATTGTTTAGAGAGAAGGTAAGATATTTAAGGAATTATCCCTGGAGTAGTTTAATTGGGTACTTAAATTTGAAAAAGAGAGAATCATTTTTAACATGTGATATTATTCTTGAGCAATACGGAGGTGATAATGCTAAGGGTAGAGAGTCCTACTGGCGTCAGATACAAAAAGATCTGTCATCAGAGATGGATATTAACAAACAAATTGTAGGAGGATGTCTTTTAGGAAGCGATGGATTTATAGAGAAGATTAAAAAGAGGTATTTAAAAAGGGAGAAGAGGGAGGTTCCCTCAATCAGGCGGATTCAGAAGCACAAATCAGTTGATTTGATATTCGAGATTGTATGTAAGGAATTAGGGATGGGATTTGATGAATTGAAAAATAGTAGAGGGGAAAAGAGGCAGATATTGATGGAGGTATTATATCGATATTCTGGATTAAATGGAAGAGAAATAGGTGAACTTCTTGGATTGGATTACAGCACAGTTAGTGTTGGTAGGAAGAGGTTAGTTGATGAGATGAAAAAGGATAGAGAACTAGGGGACTTATTTACAAGGATCGAAAATAGTTTGTCAATAATAAAGATTTGACCCCTTTC
>JAUWNT010000257.1 GCA_030612495.1 Candidatus Aminicenantota bacterium | reverse complement strand
ACTGGTAAAAGCATAATCACAACTACTTTGGGTATATATATGGCAAATCATGGGAAAAAGGTAAGTTTAATCGATGCTGATTTAGGTGGAGCTAACTTACACTCTTTTTTAAGGATTAAAAAACCTAAAAAATCTTTAACTGATTTTTTCGAGAAAAAAAGTCCTTTAAATGAAATTATTATAAAAACAGGAGTTCCGAATTTACAGCTTATTGTAGGTGATATCAATACATTTAATCCAACAAGTATTAAATATACACAAAAATTGAAATTCTTCAGGCATATTATAAGTATTAATTCTGAATTTATCCTTATTGATCTGGGTGCAGGTACACATCTGAATACTATTGATAGTTTTTTGCTGGCTGACAAAAAGATCGTAGTTACTGCCCCTCAAATCACATCAATTGAAAATTCATACAATTTTATAAAAAAAGCCTTATTTCGTAAGATCAATAGAATCCTGCGTGACCATCAATTAAAAGATGTGGCACGTAATGCATGGAAGAATAGAAATCTAAATGAAATCAAAAACATTAAAACATTTCTATATTATCTTAAAAAAAGTTCAGATCAGATAAAGAATCTTATTAACAAAGAACTAAAGAATTTTAAAATCAATATAATACTTAATCAGGTAAGAGATCCAAATGATATTGAAATTGGATTCTCAATTAAAAGCCTTTTAATTAAATATTTGGGGATTGATGTAAATTTTTCAGGATATATTAAATATATTGATTCCTTCTGGGACTATTATAATGGACCTCAAACACATGCTTCAAATAAAAATGTTCTATCCACACCTCTATTAAATAAAGATACTCATGGTCTGGTAAATAATCTTGTAGAGGATAAACAACTTAATTTATTTAATCCATAAAATGTGTGATAAAAAGCTAAAAAAATACTATGAATTACTTGAAATTAATGTAAATGCTACTTTATCTGAACTGAACAGAGCATATGAGCGTATAAAAAAAATTTATTCAACAGAATCAAATGCAACTATTCCTCTTGATAATGAATTTTCAAAAAAGGAGAGAGAAAAGATTTTAAAAAGGATTAGTAAAGCTTATTCAAAGATAGGTAAACATCTTTTAGAAAAAAAGAAAAAGAAGAAATTAATATTTGAGCATGATAAAATATCAGAGAAGAAAGAAGGATCTATCACAATTAGCGGTTCAACAATTCAACAAATAAGGGAAATGCAAGGATTAACTTTGTTAGAACTCTCAAAAGTAACGAAAATACCTGAGTATATGCTTGAAGATATTGAACTTGAAAATTATATAAAACTTCCAGCTGATGATCTTTTAAGATTACATGTAACGAATTATACAAAATTTTTATCTATAGATTCCAAAAAAGCAGCTAATGATTATATGAAGCTTTACAAAAAATGGAAGAAAAAATCAAAAAAGGAGGTTTGAAATGAAAAAGATTGTAATTCTGGGCTCAGGATTAGTAGGAAATGCAATTGCAATAGAGTTGTGCAATGAATATAAGGTATATGCTGCAGACAATAATATAGATAAACTTGAATCTATTTCGTCAAACCATACTATCTCCCCTATTCATATAGATTTATCTGAAACAAAAAATATAAAAAAAATCGTAAACCAAGCTGATCTTGTTATAAATGCTTTACCCGGGTTTATGGGTACTGCAGGCCTAAAAGCAGTTATTGAGCAGGGCATAAATATAGTGGATATAGCATTCAGCCCTGAAAATGCATTTGAACTTACCGATCTGGCAAAAAAAAATAAGGTTACAGCTGTTGTTGATTGTGGTTTAGCTCCTGGTTTGTGTAATATGATCTTAGGTTATCAAAATAAAAGAATGCAAAGCATTACTTCCTATGAGTGCCTTGTGGGAGGTCTTCCTGT
>JAUWNT010000169.1 GCA_030612495.1 Candidatus Aminicenantota bacterium | reverse complement strand
GAAGTTCAATCCATAAAAGGAATATCACCAACTATTTCTATTGATCAAAAGCATTCTTCATACTATTTTAATTCAACTGTAGGAACAATATCTGATGTGAGTCAATATTTGAGGCTCTTGTATTCAAAAGTTGGAGAGCCTCATTGTTATGAATGTGGTAGAAAGATAGTAAAATTTTCATATAAAAAGATAATTGACTATATTTTTGAAAATTTTAATAAAAAAATGATCCAAATATTTTCGCCGGTTATAAGAAATAGAAAAGGTACTTATAAGGCTCTATTTGAAAAGTTTTTAAAAAGAGGGTTCTTAAAGGTATTGGTTGATGGAAAAATCTATTACCTTGATGCAATCCCGGATTTAATTAAAAATGTCAGGCATAATATTTCGATTTTAATAGATGTTATTGAAGTTTTAGAAGAGAACAGGAATCAAATTAAGGAGAGTATCTCTATTTCATCTAATGAGAGTAATGGAGAGGTACTTTTGATTTCAGATGGAAATGAGTATAATTTTTCGGAAAGACTTTTTTGCTCATCTTGCAAAATATTTTTAAAAGAACCTCAGCCTGCAACTTTTTCTTTTAATTCTCCTCTTGGAGCGTGTAATTTCTGTAATGGAACCGGTTTAAATGAAAACAATCATACATGCAAAATGTGTAAGGGTTCAGGCTTAAATAGAGAGGCTCTTTCTTTCTATTTCAAAGGAAAGAATATTTTTGAGTTAGGTGAGATGGAAATATATGATTTATTTGATTTTTTTAAGGGTATTGATCTGGAGAAAGAAGAGGAAAAGATTTTATCTCCAATACTTCCACATATTGTTTCCAGGTTAGAGTCGTTTTTAAAGTTAAACCTTGAATATATATCTTTAAACAGGAAGATAAATACACTTTCCGGAGGTGAACTTCAAAGAACAAGATTGGTTTCTCAAATAGGTTTTGCCTTAACAGGGATTATATACATTCTTGATGAACCTTCAATAGGTATGCATATATCTGAGCAGAATAACCTTATGAATATTTTAAATGGTCTAAAAAAGAAAGATAATACAATTATTGTGGTTGAACATGATGAGAATACTATAAAAGCATCTGATTTTATTGTTGATTTGGGGCCTTTTTCCGGAGAAAAGGGAGGAAATATAATGTATTCTGGATGGTATAAGGATTTTAGAGATGCTTCTGACTCATTAACCTCAGATTATATTTACAGAAAGGAGATTAATTTAAATAAGAATTACAAACCTGATTTTAAAGATTATATAGAGTTAAAGGGTGTCTCGATTAATAATATTAATAATATAGATCTGAAAATCCCATTAAAATCCTTAAGTGTGGTTACTGGAGTTTCCGGTTCTGGTAAGAGTTCTCTTATTATTGATGCTTTTTATTCAATAATGAAAAATAGTCTGGAAAATGGAGAAATCTTTAATAAAAGGCTTAAATATTCAGATATTTTATATGATAGAAAAAAAGTAGATAGGATATTGAAGGTGGACCAAAAAGCAATTGGAAAGAATTCTCGATCATGTCCAGCCACTTATATTAACATAATGCCTTTGATAAGAGAATTGTTTGCTGGGTTAGTAGAATCAAAGATAAGGGGTTATGATCAGGCTAGGTTTAGCTTCAATGTAAAGGGTGGAAGATGTGAAGCATGTAATGGTCTTGGTAATAAAAAAATTGAAATGAGTTTTTTACCTCAACTTAAGGTCCAATGTCCAGTGTGTGGGGGAAAAAGGTATAATTCAGAGACATTAAAGGTTAAATACAAGGGCTTTACAATATCTGATATTTTAGATCTAACTGCAGATAAGGCTTATGAACTCTTTAAAAATATCCCATTTCTCTCAAAAAAGATAAAAATTCTTGTAGATGTTGGTCTTGGGTATTTAAAATTAGGTCAAAGTTCTGCAACACTTTCCGGGGGGGAATCTCAGAGAATTAAGTTAACAAAAGAACTTTCCCGTATTTCTTCAAAATCAACTGTATATGTTTTTGATGAACCCACAATAGGATTACATTTTTATGATATTCAGAATTTAATAAATGTATTTAATTCATTAATAATTAAAGGAAATACAATTATTGTGATTGAACATAATATGGAGATAATAAGGGCTGCAGATTATATCGTTGATTTAGGACCTGGAGGTGGGAATAAAGGAGGGAATGTTATTTATCAGGGGAATTTGAATGGAATTCTTGATTGTAAAAATTCCATCACATCTCTGTATTTAAAAGAAAGGGTTAAAAATGCCAATTAAAGATTTATTTAGTAATAATAGGATAAAGAGTATTCTTTCCAGTTTATTAAAAAATGATATTATTCCACATAGTATGATTTTTTCAGGGCCTGGGTCAGCAGATATTTTGAGTTTTGCAAAGGCTTTTTCAAAATCTTTGAATTGCCTCAGTTTGGAATATGATTTTTGTGGAAGGTGTGAAAATTGTGTTAATATAGAAAAGGGAATTTTTCCAGATGTAAGAATACTATCTCCTGAAGGTCAATATTATAGGAAAGCACAGATAACTTATATTGTTGAAGATAATTTCAGGAAGCCCTTGACTGGTAATAAAAAGGTCTATATTTTAAAAGATTCCCATAAACTGAGTGAAAATTCTTCGAATGCATTTTTAAAAGTTCTTGAAGAACCATCAGCTTCAAATATTTTTATATTATTAACAAATAATTTAAACGGATTGCTTCCAACTGTTAAGTCAAGATGTCAGATTATAAATTTTCAGTATCCATCAAAACCTGAGATAAGTAAATATCTGATTAATAAAGGTTATGATAAAAATATGGCAAATATTCTATCTAATTTAAGCGGGGCTAACATAGATAATCTATTAGAACTTGATTTTAATAGTTTTATACAAAAAAGATCTAATGTATTTACTGTTTTGAATAAATTAATAAGAAAAATAGATGTTGAAGATGTGTTGCTTGATCTTTATAGTAAAAGTGGGAGTAGAGAAAAGTTTCTAGATTATTTTAGAGAACTTGTAAATTTGATTTCCTTGTTTTTAAGAGATATAATTGTACTTAAATTAGATAAGGAAAGTAAATATATATTAAATATTGACTATAAAGAAGAATTAATGAGTTTATGTAAATATATAACAGTAAATAAACTTTTATTCCTTATAAAAAAAATGGAAATTCTTCTGAGAGACATAAAGAGGAATTTAAATACAAGGGTTTTACTTCTTGAATTTATAAGGAGCTATACTACAAAGGAGATTGAAGATGTTTAGAGTTATTTCTGTACAACTTGGAAATAGTAAAGATGTATTTCATTTTAAAACTAAAGAGAAAGATATAAAGCCAAATGATTCTGTGATTATTAAGTCTTTGATTGGAGAGGAATTAGGAAAAGTAGTGAAATCTTTTGGTGATAGTTTTAATAAAATAAAGAATATTTCATCTATTCCGGAAATTTTAAGAAAGGCAAACGAGAAAGATCTTGAGAATTTTGAAAAAAAAGATGTGGATGAGAAAAAAGCTTATGACTTTTGTTTAAAAAAAATTAAAGAGAGGGAAATTCCAATAAAATTGATAAGGGTCACATTTTTCACGTCAGAACGAAAGGCAATCTTTTATTTTTCTTCTGAAGGTAGAATTGATTTCAGGGATTTGGTCAAGGACCTTGCAAAAAAATTCAGGATGAGAATTGAAATGAGACAGATTGGTATTAGGGACGAAGCCAAAATGATTGGGGGAATTGGTTTATGTGGAAGACAGCTATGCTGTAAGGTATTTCTAAATACTATTGAACCAATAACTCTCCAAATGGCGAAGAGACAGAATATAAACACTAATCCAGTAAAAATATCGGGCTTGTGTGGAAGATTAATGTGTTGTCTGTCGTATGAAGAAGATTATGGAGGTAGAATATTTGTAGAAGATGATGATGAACTAATTGGATACAATGAAGAAGAAGACATAGAAACTGAGGAGAAGTAAAAATTAAATGAAATCGAATATTGAGATCAATTCGAATAACTTAATACATAATTTAAAGCTCTTTAAGGAAATTTCAAATAAAAAAATAATGTTTGTTGTAAAGGCGAATGCTTATGGGCATGGCTTAAAGGAAATTATTAATATAACAAAGAATTTATCTATTATTGATTATTATGCTGTGGATTCTGTATATGAAGCACTTTTAGTTAAGAAAATTGATGGCAAAAAGAAAATATT
>JAUWNT010000233.1 GCA_030612495.1 Candidatus Aminicenantota bacterium | reverse complement strand
GATATTATTCAAAGTCAAGAATCAAATCAGAATGAAGAAATTGTTGCAGAACTTATCAACTTAAGAATAAGCAACAATATTATTACTTTAAAATTTAAAATCAGGAACAAATCAACAAAAACTGGTAAGATCAACTTCTATTATAAAGACTGTTTTATAATTGATGAAAAAAATCAAAAAAAATACTATATTCTTAAAGATTCTGAAGGTAAATATATTGGAGGCCCTTGCAGCTCCTACAACAATGGCGGCAGGTTTGAATACTGGATCTCTCCACAAAAGGTTAAGAGTTTATGGGTAAAGTTGCCGCTCCCAACAGATAATCCGGAAACAATCTCAATAAGTCTTCCGGGATTTTTACCTTTTGATGGAGTAAAAATCTCATCTGATAAAAAATGAAAAAAAAGTCTTGTTTCAAATGCATATTTATAATGATTGTTTCTCTTGCTTATGTATCGGCTACTTTTTGTGAAAATAATTCAGAAGCTTTAATACCTTCTGATGCACATCAAAAAGCAATTGAAGCACTTAAACGCCTGGGTGGAAAAAGAGGTGCATCACCAATTTCATTTAAAGTCGTTAATATCATAGGTGTTGTTTCGGAAATAAAATTTGATATGAAAAAAATCAAGGAAAATTTAAATAACCTAAAAGCTAAAATAACAGATACTCAAATAAAAATTGATCTCTCTGGTGATGTGCTATTTGATTTTGACAAATGTAACATTAGAGAAGATGCAAAGGTTGAATTACAAAAGATACTTTCTATTATTAAAGCATATAAAAGCACAGAAACTATCATTTCCGGACATACTGATTCAAAAGGAAGCGATGAATACAACCTTAAACTCTCATTAAAAAGGGCAAACTCTGTAAAGGAATGGTTTTTAAAAAATTCTTCATTACCTTCTTCATCATTAAAAACATTCGGTTATGGTGAAAAAAAACCAATTGCTTCAAACAAAAAAAAGGACGGCTCAGATAATCCAGAAGGTAGACAAAAAAACAGAAGAGTAGAATTTTTAATAAAAATAACTAAGAAATAACACTTAGATTTTTCCATGCAACTGGAGACCCACCCGATTCAAACCAGTCAATACCTTCAGAGACCATATCAAATTTTATAAGATATTTTTCAGGATCAGATAAAGGTGGAAGAATGATTTTTATAATATCTTTCTCTCCTTTTTTTAATGCTTTATTGAGAAAAGCCCTGGCATAATTAAGTTCAATCAAGTTCTTATTTCTATCAAACAACTGAGCTCCAAGTCTGACCATTCTCTTGCCAGAAAAAGTTTCCTTCCGCCACAAAGCCCCACCAATATTCTTTACAAAAACATCAATAGAAATTGGATTATTAATTTTTACAATTATATCTTTTATATGAATTTTTATTTTTGCATAAAACCTTTTATTTTTTATAGCATTTCCTATTTGACTGGAGTCCCATATTTCATTGTATATTTTTTCCCAAGAATGAGTTCCAATTTGGTATTTTTCAGAAGCAGCCTCTGATGGATGATCTGTAATTTCCCATGTTAAGCGGTCAACTCCGATTCTTTTTGCCAATCTTTTAGTTTTGTTCATCTTGTTTTTAGAATCATTCCATTTAAATATAATATATCGCCAGTTTATAAACGGGACTTCCCTACCAACTTTGTTTCTTTCCTCAACAAATTTAGACATAACCCTTAAAACCTTGTTAAAATCTCCTCCTTTTCTATAGCGTACATAAGTCTCCTGGTCAGGTCCATCTACTGAAAAAGTAATCTCATCAATTCCGGAGTTTACCAACCTTTTTATCTTTTTGTTATCAAGCAGCAATCCATTTGTGCTTGTATAAAGATAAATATGAGGAAATTTTTCTTTTATATACTCAATCATTTCAACTGCCTGGGGGTGAACAAAAGGGTCACCATAATTAAAAAAATCGAGTCGAATCAGGTTTTCTCCGATCTCCTCCATAAGAGATTTGAATTCATTGATCGGGAATTGCATCCTTTCTCTTGTATTTAATATTCCGGATTCTTGATTACAAACAGCCTTAAAACAGGACAAATTGCATAAAACAGTTGGTTCAAAGAAAATTCTGGGTAAGATTTTGACATCAACAGGTTGTTGTGGAATCTCTTCATCTTCCTTTAACAATCTTTTTAGCCCACAATTATCACAAAAACAGCTGTGCCCTTCATTCAGCTCTTTTCTTATCTCTTTTACTTTTTTAGAATTCCAGATTTCATAAATTTTATTCTCTTTTAAG
>JAUWNT010000037.1 GCA_030612495.1 Candidatus Aminicenantota bacterium | reverse complement strand
TAGATAAGTGGTATTTTCAATTTTAGAAATACATTAGGTAAGGGCAGTATGCGAAAGTGGCGGAATTGGCAGACGCGTCAGATTTAGGATCTGGTGTTGCAAAACGTGGGGGTTCAAGTCCCCCCTTTCGCATAATCTGATATGAGTGTTTATTTTAATATGAGAGAGAAAAAATTATTCACAAATATAAAGATATTGATTTTATCTATAATTATTTTATATACATATTTCTGCACTTTTAGGGTTGAGCCTGAGAAAGTTTATGGATTAAGAAGTAAAATAGTAGAACTTTGCAAAAGTCTAGATGGAATTCCTTATAGATATGGAGGAGATGATATTGATGGGTTTGATTGCAGTGGTTTTGTCTATTATGTTTATAATTCCTTTGGGGTTGAAATTGCGAGAAATGCAAAGAAACAGGGGAAAATGAGAAATAGAGCAAGATTTAAGTATGCCAGGCCAGGCGACATTGTTGTTTTTAAATTGAAAAGAGGGTGGCATACTGGGATTTATATAAATAAAAAATATTTTATCCATTCTCCTAAAAAGAAAGAGGTTGTAAGAAGGGAAAAATTCAATTCGTATTGGAAGGGTCATTTGAAATCCGTTATTAATGTAATTGATAATTTATAGAGGTTAACTCTTTTTAAGAAAACCCTTTTTTTAATTAGAATTTCTCTAATTTTATAGTGATCTTCATATCTTTTTGGTTTGTAATATTAATCTTTCTTATACAGGTTTTATAACCGGGTTTAAATACTTGAATTGTATTTTTACCTGTTTTTATTTTCATATTTTCGATCTTTCCGTTTTCAGGTGAAATTCCCCAGAATTTCTCATTTAAGTAGATTGCAGATTCAGAAGGTTGAATTACAAGTATTACATTTATAAATTTAAATCCCTTTTCTATCTCTTCTTCAGGTTCTTTTGAAGGTTCTTTTTGTGGTTCGGTTTTTGCCACGTATTCAAGTTTTTCTTTTTTTATTTTGGATATCTTGCGTTCTTCATCAATGTAATAGCCTTCATCTTTATGTAGTTGTAATCTTATTGTAATTTTTCTTGATTTGTATTGATTTAAATCGATTGCTTCTTCCACATAACCTTTTTTCTTAACAACAATTTCATTGTTTCTTGAGGAGAGTTTTAAAGCAGAGCTTTTTGTTGAAAATTCGTAAGCTTCACCAATGACTCTTCCATTTAAAAGTATTTTAGCATCATCAGGTTCAACCAGAAAAACAATTTTATAAGATCCATATGTAGAGTATAATGAATCTTCATAATCGAATGGCAAGTGAAAGGTACAGAAAGACAAGGATAGAATCATAACTAATATTAAACAAAAGAGTATTTTTTTCATTTTAATCCTCCTCTCTTATAAATAGATTTATAATATAATAAAAATATATTGTCAAGTTAGAGAAATAAAGGGAATTTAATAATTGAATTCCCTTTGCTCTTCTTCTGCTGTGATATATATAGCAGGATGATCTGAGCGGGGGCACACATTCTCACATATGCCGCAACCAATACATAAATCCGTAACAACATAAATTTGTTTTACTTTTTTCAATTTTCCTTCAAAGTTCCATACTTCAACTTCTCTGAATCTGATTGCTTTGTCAGGAACAGGGCAGTGTTCTTCGCAAACCCCGCAATTATAACCGTCAACATATGTGTAACATCTGTTTCTATCAATCACTGCAGTTCCTATTTTAAATTTTTTCTTCTCTTCAATAGATAGTTTTTCTATTGCATTTGTTGGGCAAATTTGAGTACATCTATTACATTCATATTCACAGTAACCAATATTAGGTTTTAAAACCGGTGTCCATATTCCTTCTATGCCAGATTCAAGAAAACAAGGCTGAATCAGGTTTGTGGGACATACATGCATACATTCTCCACATCTTATACATTTTTGTAGGAATTGCTTCTCTGAAACGGATCCAGGAGGTCTTAAAAATTTATGTCTTTTTGATTTTGTAATATTAGAAATTCTTGGAAATGCCGAAATAAAGATGCCTGATAATATTGAACCTACAACTCTTCTTCTTCCTAAATCTATTGATGTTCTGTTTTCCTTTTTTGGAACAGCAAATTTAATTTCAATTGAATTCTCAGGGCAATCTTTTAAGCAATTAAAACAAACAAGACACTCGGATTTCATATAATCTTTAAAAGGGCTTCCATTGTATGTACAATTATTTGAACACAAGTTGCAGGATTTACACTTGTTTTCATTTACCTTAAGGTTAAAAAAACTAAATTTTGCAATTAAACCATACAATGCTCCTAATGGACATATATAATTGCAAAAAAATCTCCTTTTGAAGAAATTTAAAAAAATTATCAGAAGGAATATCATTCCAATCAATATTGATTGAAAGTAAACTCTCTGTTCTGTTTTCAGTATATTTTTTTTTGTAAATTCATAAATTGGTTTTAAACCTTTTTTTACAATACTTTTATCATTTGCTCCCTCTTTTAAAGAGTGTTCTATTGAATAATTAACTGCAGGATTTACAGCAATAGTAGAACTTCGAGATAGAATGGAGAGTGGGTCTAACCAGCCTCCAATATGAGTGCCCATTATAGCCATTATTACAATTAATATTAATATGATATATTTTAGATTTAGTAAATTTTTATTAATTGTCTCATTTTTCTTTTTTGATCTTTTAAATATCCATGAAAAAAACTGGTTGATTGCACCAAAAGGGCATACCCATCCACAGAAAAATCTTCCAAAAACAAGTGTTAAAAAAACAGGTATAATAGAAAGTAAAAATAGAGTTTGAATTGCCTGAGTCGCAATAATATTTAATAAAAATATTAATGGGTCAAAGTAAAAGAATATATCTACATATCCGGAGGGTTCAATATTAGATTTCCCAGTTCTTATTAACAGGAAATAGAAAAGAAATAGAAATAATATCTGAGAGCTTATTCTCAATGTTTGAATAAGCTTTGTGTTTTTCGAAGACATTGAATTTATTATGCAGCGAAATTTTTTAAATTTATCTTACTTATATCAATATTCCCCATTTTTTTCTCATACGCAAATTTTATAAAGGGAATTTCTTCAGGTTTTTTCCCAAACACATCAGCTGCTATAACGTCAGCTTCCATTATGTTTGTTGATGCAAGAACTGTCTTTTTAAGCTCTACATCACTTATTCTACCTCCAACAGGTCCATTTCTTTTTAATATTCTGAATGAATCTACTATTGTCAGGTGAGTTTTAAATCCATGAGCAATGTCTGCAATACACATACCCAGGTCTCTATGAAGCTTTCCTCTTCTTCCTCCAATTATGCCAAAGAGGTTCTTCATTCCTATTGTTAATTCAGCACTTCCATGGTGTTTTAAAACAGGTACATTTATAAATTTATCCACCTCTAAAAAATCTTTGAAAACAGGCCATCTTTTTACCCTTTCTCCCTTAAAATCGTATGCAACGAGCCTGTTATTATCTGCATATCTTACTTCTACACCCATTTTTTTTGCCATCTCTTCGATTCCACTTCTCTTATAGGTTTCTTCAGGTTTATGACATGTGTTGTCCATGATTATTATTTTTTTTGCTCCAGCATTAAAAACTTCCTCAATTATTGCTTTTAAAACAAGAGGGTTTGTATCAGCAGCCTGTTCAACTGTTCTATTCCAGGCAATGTTTGGTTTTATCATTACAATGTCCTGTTTTGATATTATTTTTTGCATACCTCCGAGCTCTTTTATAGCTCTTTTAGTTATATTATATGGTGAATCACCATGAACTTTCACAACAAGAGAATTTTTTGAGACGTTTTTTGAATTTATAATGGATGGAAAGTATATAGAGGATGAAACCAATATTGATGTTTTTAGAAAGTCTCTTCTTTTCATAGTTACTCCTTCTTTAGATTATAAATATCAATACGGGGAAAAAATGTCAATGGTTATTTTTAGATATTTCCCCATGTTTTTGTTTTTTATTTTAAAGGAGTCTGAAATAGGGGAGCCACAACACCATATAATTTTCTCATTATAATTTAATAATAAAGGAGATAGGTTTCTTAATTCATATGGAATTCCGGATTCTCTTATCATTTCAAATACTTTTTGATTAAAGGAGGAATTTATTTTGATATATTTATCTCTTTTTTTAACATTTCTTATTAATAAAGGAAATTTTATTTGAGAATAGGGTAATACTATTTCATAATTATTCTCTGGTTTTATGTAATCTTCTATTTGTTCTATTTTAATGATTTTGTTTATCTCTTTTATTCTGAGTGTGCCATAAGATTTAATAATGTATTTATAATCAGGAATGAAAATATCATCTGGAAATATGTATCCCTTGTGAAATTTTAGATTTAATCCGGGGACTGAAATGCCTTTGGATTCTGATGAAGTATTAATAATGTTTTCAATATGATTAAAATCTATATTTAGTAAATCTCCCTTTAAAATTCTTATGTATTCTCTAATTATGTATCTCTTAATAGCAAGATTATATCTGTTAATTACGTTCAAAGGTAATATCTTCTCTAAAATTAAATTTTCTTTTAGAATTTTTCTTGCTAAATCAGTGAAGTATTCATTTTCCTGTTGAATGATTGTAATTGTTTTGAATGCCTGATTTTCAATATTGGGTTCTATCTCTTTTATTTTAGGGATTATAGTATTTCTGATTTTATTTCTTATGAATTTATTTTGTTTGTTTGTGTAATCCTCATAATACTGGATTTTGTTTCTGTTTAAAAAATTAAGGACATCTTCTTTTGAGAATATTAAGATAGGTCTTATTATGTTGTTCCCCTTCTTTGTAAATATAGCACTCAATCCCAGATTTCCACTTCCTCTGAAAAGCTTTATTAAAAATGTTTCAAAAAGGTCGGATTTTGTATGAGCAGTTGCAATTTTTGAATTTTTATATTCTGATGAAACTCTATTCAAAAATCTATATCTGAGTATTGAACCTGCATGTTCAAGGTTTAGTTTATTTTTTTCTTTGAAAGATATAACATCATCTTTTGCTTTAAAAAGTTTAATATTCAGAGGTTTGCAGAATTTTTCTATCCAATTTTCTTCTTTTTTTGAATCTTCTCTTATCTGGTGATTAAAGTAAGCTGCAATTAGTTGAAAATCAATATCTTTTTGTAATTTTTTAAGCAAATGAGTTAATGCGACAGAGTCTTTTCCTCCAGAAAGAGCAATAATTATAGTTTCATTATTGTTAATAAGGCTAAATCTCTTTATATTATTAAAAAACAAAGGATATAGATTTTCCATAAATAAAAATAGCGGCGGAGGGAATTGAACCCCCGACATAACGGATATGAGCCGTCTGCTCTACCGACTGAGCTACGCCGCCATAAGTCTGGTATTATACTATTTTTATCTATTTTAATCAAGAAAAAAGGGAAACTGGGCATAAGAATTGAATTAATTGGGCTTTTCTGATATCTTGAAATATTAAATATATAGGAGGAAAAAAAATGTCTGAAAGAATGATAAAACAATTTATGGAGATGGTTCAAATTGACAGTGAGTCCGGTAATGAAGCTAGATTTATTGATTATTTAGTTGAAGAATTCAAAAAGCTTGGAGCTGAGGTTTCAAAGGACAGTTACGGTAATTTAATAGCTAACTTTGATGCTAAGAATTGTAAAGGAAAAGATCCAGTACTTTTATCCTGCCACGCAGATACAGTGAAACCGGGGAAGGGTATAGAGCCTGTTCTTAAGGATGGGGTTATCCGTTCCAAAGGTGATACGATTCTTGGTGCTGATGATAAGGCCGGTATTGCGGAGCTATTAGAGGCTCTTAGAATTGCTGAGATCTATCCACCGATTGAGGTGGCTATAAGCAGACAGGAGGAAGTGGGTATTATAGGTGTAAAAAATCTTGATTTTAGCAGATTGAAGGCTAAGAAAGGGTTTCTTCTTGACAATGATACTCTTGAAACTATTGTAATAGGTGGCCCTTCCTATTTTGCTATCGATGTTAATATAAAAGGACGTGCTGCTCATGCAGGTATGGAGCCTGAAAAGGGAATAAGCGCGATACTTGCAGCATCAAAAGCAATTTGTGCAATTAAGCTTGGGCGTCTGGATCACGAGACTACAGCAAATGTTGGAGTAATTAATGGTGGAATGATAAGAAATGGAGTTCCTGATTCAGTTACTTTTCTTGCAGAATGCAGGAGCCTGGATCATCAAAAAGGGGAAAAACTTGCCCAAGATATGGAAAAGACAATAAGAGAAGAGGTAGAATCAATAGGAGCTACTGTTGAGATCAAGGTAGATAATCTATGCAAAGCTGTGGATATTCCGGAGAATTCATGGACAGTAGAGATATCAAAGAGAGCTTTAAAAAAGGTTGGAGTTAATGCAAAAACAACTTTTATTACAGGCTTCACTGATGCTTCCATTTACAACAACAGGAATATAGAAATGGCAGTAGTAGGGATTGGTGCAAGAATGGAGCACTCTTGTGATGAACATATCTATGTAGCTGACATGTACAAGGCTTTGAATATGATAGTTGAGATATTAAGGCTATCAGCAAAATAATAAGGAGGTTTGAATGAATGTTAAAAATTTATTTTTTATCATTTCTCTTTCAATCTTTTTGATTTTCATAGGTTGTGAGGGAACAAAGGGGGTTAAATCTTCTGAAGGATCATCGCTTGAAAAAGAAGTGTCAAAAACAAGTCCAAAGGAAATTGGGGAAGCGGTTGGGAAACTATATGTTGAAGCAATAGAAGAGGTTGTTGAGGGTTTAAAAGATAAACCAGAAGTAATTGAAGCAAAGAAAAAGATGGAAGAATTAAAAGAAAGTTATGTACAAAAGCTCATAGTTTATGGGAAAAAGCATGAGAAAATGAATCAGGATGAAAAAAATACTTTTAATAGAACTGTTGGATATGGTATTAATAAAGTTTCCAGAACGATTTTTAAATCATATTTAGACATACAAAAATATTATAGGAAAAAGGATAGGGAATTAGGTAACCTGATAACAACATTTAATGCTATTACACAATATGCAAACTTTGAATTATTAAAAAAACAAGCTCCAAAAGAGGCTGAAAGATTAGGTATTAAATAAATAAGTATGGGGTCAGGTCTCAACATTTGTAAGTATGGGGTCAGGTCTCAACATTAGACATTAAGTTTAAAAAATGCTATAATTTTATTATGGCACGACCTTTAAGGATTGAATTTGAAGGAGCATTTTATCATGTAATTTCCAGAGGGGAACGAAAGGAAAATATTTATAATTCCTCTTATGATAAGAAAAAATTTATAGAAAAACTTTCTAAAACTGTAGACAAATTTACTGTCCTCATACATGCATATGCGTTAATGAATAATCATTACCACCTTTTATTAGAAACTCCAAAAGGCAACTTAGCCAGAGTCATGCACCATATAAATACCAATTATTCTAATTGGTTTAAAAGAAAATATAAGGTTGAGGGCTCTATATTTCAAGGGAGATATAAATCGATTTTAGTAGAAAAAGAGAGTTATTTAAAAACATTAAGTGCCTACATCCATCTCAACCCGTGGAGAGCTAGAATTGTTAAATCTCCAGAAGACTATTACTGGAGCAGTTATAGGTCTTATTTAAAAAAAATAAAATCGCCAGAATGGCTTTATAAAAAAGATATATTGGCATTATTTAATGCTGATCCTAATCAGTATCATCAGTTTATTAAAAGTATGATGAAGAACCAGGAGGGAGTAAAGAAAATCAACATATATGGGAAGAATTGCTTTCTTGGAAGTGAAGATTATTTAAAGGTGGTCTTACAAAAGGTAAAAGGAAAGATGAGTGAGAAAGATAACAGAGAAATACCAGACATAAAGTATATAAGGAGTCTTTCTTTAAATGAAATTAAGTCAGTGCTTTTAATGGAATTTAATATTATCGAGAAAGATTTATTCAGGAAAGTGAAAGGAAATATATGGCGAAAGTTATTTATCTATGCTCTAAAGAATTACACATCTTTGAGTTTAAAAGAGATTGGGGTAATTATGGATATGGATTATGCTGCTGTGTCTAAATTGGGATTACGTTTTGAAATAGATATTAATAATGATGAACAATTAATGGATATAGTTTACCGACTGGAGAAACATATAAGACAAACTAAATTTACTCTTATGTCTAATGTTGAGACCTGACCCCAATGATATGATAAGAAGAATTATTATTTTACTTAGTGTAGTGACTTTATTGATTCCATTTATATCAAAACAAGCAGCAGCTTCTGAGCTTGAAGGAGTAGTGTTTTCAGGTAAAATGGAATTAATAGATGGCAAAGTAACCAATGGAAAGGTCATTTATGCAGTCTCGTGGAAAAAAGATGTAAAACAAACAGATGTTAGAGTAAACCAGGATGGTACTTTTAAAATCAAACTGCCTCATGCAGATGAGTACAGGGTCATTTTTGCACACCCTGATTATGAACCTGTGTCTTTGACCATTCAGTTTTGTGAAAAAAAGGAATACTCTTTGAATGTTACAATGGACAGGTATAAAAAATCTCAATCTTACAAAGTTATTTCAGAACTGAATAAATTTAGTCAAAGACTGGGACTAATTGAGATGAAGAAAGAGGGGGGCATTTTTAAAGCTATTATTGAAAATATCCCGGAAAAGAATAAAACCCTCAAATATCAGGTATTGACTCAATATGTCAGGTCATTTAATGGAAATAAATATATTGATGAACATGATCCTTCAGGGGATTTTTTTTCAGAAGTGAAAGTAAAGCATGGAAAAGCTATAATCACCTTTGACGATTCAAAATTAAGACCTGGTGGTTCTAAAGCATCTATGAAAAATATCAAGTGGCTTGCTTTAGAGGTGCTAAAACAGGATTTTATGAGAGAAGTTTTTAAATTATGGCCCATCTTTAAGAAAAAAGAGAAGAACAAATCAGATGAAGAAAAATTGACACACTTATATAACACATGTAAGAAAACCCTGGAATCTTTTTCTAACCCAGAAGATAGGCATGCATATGTTGCATTCATAAATATGTATTTCTCACGTTTTACAAAGAAATTTGAAAAAGATATGGAAGATGTTGTTAAATATGCAATATCAAACAAACGGTTTGCAGCCAGTAATACAGCCCTAATGTATGCAGTGGCAAATAAACTGGTTGAAAATAAACTTAAAACTGCAACAAGTGAAGAGGAAAAGAACAAAATCCGAAGCCAAGCATGTATCCATTTTTTTAAATCATTATTAGAAAACAAGCTTCTTCCTGCAAGAAGAATTAATGTTATGAGTTCTATTGCCAGATCCTATAAATATTCTTTGAAGGACAATGATAATTTCAAAGTTTGGGCACATAAGATTATGAAGGAGTTTCCAGGCTCATGGTCAGCTGAAAGTTTAAAAAAGGAATTAAAACAAATTGCAATGGTTGGGAAACCAGCTCCTGCTTTTGAATATGAGAACCGAGATGGTAATATGATAAAATTGTCTGATTTAAGAGGGAAATTTGTTCTTCTGGACATATGGTCAACCTGGTGTGGTCCATGTATAGGTGAGATTCCAAACATGATTGAATCTTATGAGAAAATAGATAAGAACAAAATTGAATTTGTAAGTGTTTGTATTGATATTGACAAAGAAAAACTTAAAAAATATACAACCGAAAAAGGAATGAAATGGACTCAACTCTTTTCAAAGGGAAACTTTAAATCTGATGTTGTGAAAAAATATAGGGTCACAGGTATTCCCTGTCTATTTCTAATTGATAATGAGGGAAAAATTGTGGTGATAAACATAGGTTTAAGGGGAAAAGAACTAATTCCAACCATAAATAAATATATTAAAACACAAAAAGATTAGTTGTAATTAGTAAATTTTCACTTATAGATATATATAATTTCTATTTCTTCTTTAATATATAACATTGTGTATTAGCAGTTGCCTCAAAAGATTTGGGACTAGAAAAAATGTATATCAAGAATGTTCAGGTGTGTTGCAGGAATAATTTATTCTTATGTCTAATATTGAGACCTGACCCCAATGCTAAGCAGATTTTATTTTCTGAATGATCATTCCTTCTGGTGCAGCTCCCTCTTGATATTCTGTTTCATTTATAACAGTTCTTGGTACACCCATTACATTATATTTGTGAGTGAGGTGAGGGAATTCTGTGGCTTCGATCATGTCTGCTTTTACTTTTTTGCTGTAATAGGCCATCTGGTGAGCAAGTATTACAGACTGTGGACAATATGGACAGGTTGGTGTAACAAATACCTGAAGATGAATATCTTTTTCAAGAGTATCAAGGAATTTCTTTGTTTCTGCTTGCAGAGGACTTTCTCCAGTTGATACTAATTTTATTGCTTCAATAATAGAACCAAATTCATATCCACTTGGTATGCCATAAAATTTGATTCCATAATCTTTATTGTTCATTACTACTATTGCTGGAATTTTATCAACTCCATATTTATCTGCTTCAGGTTTATCTTTAATAAAATCAAAAACTTGTAACTTGATTTTGTCTGATAATTCGCTTATTTCTTTGACCAATCCATGAGTTATGTTACAGAATCTGCATTCAAATTCCTGTGTGAAGAATTTTAATGTAACTTCTTTTTCCAATCCATTAAAGATCTCTTCTAATTCTTTTCTGACTTTTGCATCTAATTGTGCCATAAACGCCTCCATTTATAGTTAATAATTAACTATATAATATTTCTTGATTTTTGTCAAATCATAAACCTTTAATTCTAATTTTTCGTATTTAAATATTTATTATAATAATCCTGTTTAATAATTTTGGAGGTTTGTATGAAAAGAACACTTATTCTATACTTTTTATTTATTTTTGTATTTTCATTTGAATTATTTTCAGATGAATTGCTTACTGTACCGGAAAAAACAAATTATCAGAGAACTTCTACTTATCAAGAAGTAATGGATTTTGTCAAGGCACTTAAAGAGAGACATCCGGAAAAGATGAAGATAGAATTTATTGGAATTACTACTGAAGGCAGAAAAATCCCTATGATAATTCTAAGTAAACATGGAATTTTTAAGCCTCTGGAAAGTAGATTGCTGAATAAACCTCCAGTTTTGATTATGGCAAATATTCATGCTGGTGAAGTTGAAGGTAAAGAATCAACTCTGATGTTAATTAGAGAAATTCTTGAGAATAATAGAGAAGATTTGTTGGAAAAGCAAACTGTTTTAATTATACCAATATTTAATTGTGATGGTAATGAGAAAATGTCACCCAAAAATCGACGAGATAATGGCCCAGAACTTGCAGGTGAAAGAAAGAATGGGCAGGGGTATGATCTTAATAGAGATTATGTAAAAGTCGAAAGTTTTGAAGTAAGAGCTTTAATTACAAATGTTTTTAATTTCTGGGATCCTGTTCTTTTTGTGGATATGCATACTACAAATGGGTCTTTACATCAAGAACCAGTAACCTATGCTCCAAATATTGCACCTGAAGGTGATCAAATTTTAACTGATTATATGTGGGAAAAAGCCCTGCCTGAAATAGATAAAACCTTATTAAAAAAGTATAAAGTTGAAAGTATTCCTTATGGGAACTTCATAAAAAGAGATGATCCTGTTAAAGGTTGGAGAAATAGAGCTATAGAAGCACGATTTGGCACCTCTTATTATGGATTAAGAAACCGTTTTTCTATCTTAGATGAAAACTATTCACGTGCTGATTTTAGAACCAGAATAAAAGGTGCTTTTAGCTTTATCAGAGCTATTTTGGAATACACCAATAAACATATGGATGAGATGTGCAACTTAATTAGAGAGGCTGATTTAAGAGCAATTAAAGAGGTTAAAAATTCAGAATTTCCAATAAGATTTAAGCTCACCAAGACATATGATTTCTTAATAAAAAGCTATATATTTAAAAAGAGAAAAATCCTGGAATCTGAAAGGGAGCGTTATCCAAAAAACTGGTACGGAGATTATCTTGTAGAAAAAACAGATAAAAAGAAAAACTATTGCACAACACTTTATGCCAGTTTTAAACCATATAAAAAGGTAAAATTAACTGAAGGCTATATTATGCTCCCATCTGAGAGACAAGTGGCTATGCATTTGAAACTTCATGGTATTAATGTTCAGGTTATTGGAAAGTCGTTTAAAGGGAAAGTCAAACTGTATAAGGTTATCAAAATCGAATCCTTAAAAAGTCCTTATCAGGGGCACTTTTTACATACGAATATTGATTATGAAGAGGTTGAAAAGGAAGTTGATGTTCCGAAAGGCTCTTTTTTTATCACTTTAACTCAGCCACTTTCAAGGCTTGTTGCTTATTTGCTGGAGCCTCAATCCAGGGATGGATATGTTGCGTGGAATTTTTTTGACAGAATTATGGTTAACCAATGGAGAGGTTACTCTATATACCCTGTCTATAAAGTACTCAAAACACCAAAAGTACAGATGCACAATTTTTAGTTTATGGGGAGGCTACTGAGACCTGTCTATTGACCTTATCTTGTTTTTCTGATAAATAAAGGTATGATTATAGAACAATTTTTACCAGCATTTCATTATGGTGATGCAATAGGGAATTCAGCTTTAAGGTTTCATAAATATTTATTGGAAAAGGGGATTGAGAGCAGAATTGTATCTCTAACTATTGATGAGAATATGAGGGATAACGCCTCTTTTTTCAAAGATTACAGAGAAAATCCCGAATCTATAAAAATACTTCATTTTGCTATTCCTTCAGAATTAACAGATTTCTTTATAAGAGCAAATGGGAAAAAGGTGATGATATATCATAATATTACACCTGCTCATTTTTTTGTAGGTTTTAGTGATGAATTTGTGAAATTTACAAATGAGGGTAGAAATCACCTCAATAGATTAAAAGACTCTTTTGATATATATATTGCTGATTCGGAATATAATGCTCAAGAGTTGAGAGGGTTAAGTTTTAGAAATGTTTTAGTTTTTCCAATTATGATAGATTTCGAAGAGTATTCAAAACCAATCAATAAACCTTATTATAACCTTTTAAATGATGAAAGGAAAAACATAATTTTTGTAGGAAGAATCTCTCCAAATAAAAAGATAGAAGATTTAATAAAAGTGCTGTTTTTTTATAAAAAGTTCATATCACCTTCAATAAGGCTTATTGTTGCAGGTAATACTGCAACACTTCCAAAATATTTTTATTCTGTAAGGGACCTTGCTTCAAGGTTTTGCTTAACATCAGAAGATATTATGTTTACAGGCCATATTCCATTTAGTGAACTTCTCTCAGTTTATAAACTTGGTGATGTTTTTCTTTCAATGAGTGAGCATGAAGGTTTTTGTTTGCCTCTTATAGAGAGTTGCTGTTTTCAGGTTCCTGTTATTGCCTATGATGCAGGTGCTGTGTCAGAAACCTTGGATGGGTCAGGTATAATTGTAAAAAATAAAAATTATGAATACATTGCCGGATTGGCCAATGAGGTAATGTTTGATGAAAAATTGAATTCTAAGTTAAAAAATTATGAGAAAAAAAGGGTTGAGAAATATTTTAATGAGTCCAATCCTGGAAGACTCTTATTTATGTTGAATAAGTTATGATCAAGATTGGTGTGGTTGTTCAGAGGTATGGAAAAGATGTGGTAGGCGGAGCTGAAACATTAGCTAAAAATATTGCTGACAGACTTAATTCAAATGGGTTTGATGTTACAGTTTTTACAACAACTGCAAAAGATTATATAACATGGAAAAATCACTATAATCAGGGTGAGTCAATACTAAAAGGTGTAAATATTAAGAGGTTTAATGTTGAGAGGGAGAGAGATATTGAGAGTTTTAACAGGCATTCTGAGGAGTTTTTTATAGATGATTCTCAAAAAAGAGATGAAATGGACTGGATTATACGACAAGGACCTTATTGCCCAGATTTAATAGATGCTTTGAAAAATGAGCAAAAATTCTTTGATATTTTCTTATTTTTTACTTATCTCTATTATCCAACTGTAGAGGGAATAAAAGTAGTTGAAAAGCCAATTGTATTATTTCCTACAGCTCATGATGAATCTCCTATATACCTAAATTTAATGAACCAGGTTTTTAAAAAGCCTGATTCGCTATTTTTTCTCACTGGTGCTGAAATGAATTTTGTAAGGAAATTATTTAACCCCAATAAAAGAATGGAATTGGTAAGAACAGGCATAGATATAAATGACAATATAGATGAAAAACTCTTTAAAAGGAAATATTTGATGTTTCTTCCATATATGCTTTATGCTGGAAGGATAGAGAGAGGTAAGGGCCTTGACCTAATATTTGATGCTTATGGAGTTATAAGGAAAAAGAGATTGGTAACTCTGGTCTTGATTGGAAAAAAGTTGATGGATATTCCTGAAATTGATGGCATCAATTATTTAGGGTATGTAACAGAAGATGAAAAAATCTCTGCATTTAAAGATGCTGTTTTATCTATTCAACCCTCTCCAATGGAGAGTCTCTCAATTACAACTCTTGAATCGTTTTCACAAAAAACACCTGTGCTTGCAAACAGAAAATCTGATGTACTTAAAGAACATATAGAGCTTTCTGAAGGTGGATTGTTGTATGATAATGTAGAGGATTTTGTTGAAAATTTCACAAAGATTTATGATAAAAGAAATTTAAGAAATAAAATGGGGATTAATGGTTATAATTATGTTAATAAATTTTATTCCTGGGATGTTGTGATCGGAAAAATAGCAAATGGGATAAAAAATATAATAAAAGGATAGGTCATATACTTTATATTTAAAGGCATTGGTGCATAAGTGGAAGAGAGAAGATCATATAGCTTAAAGAAGAAATCTATTGATATAGATAAAATTGCTCAAGTCTGTTCGGATTGTGGTAATTGTTTATATTCCTGCCCTGTTTATAATGCAGAGTTGGTTGAACCCAATTCTCCGAGGGGGAAAATTAATTTAATTAAGGCAATTCTTGATGAGAGATTAAAACCTAATAAGCTTAACAAGGAATTTATGTTTGAATGTTTACTATGCGGGAGTTGTGAATATGTGTGTACAAATGGTGTTGAATATCTGGATATGATGATCAAATACAGAAATTTGATTTTTAAAGAAAAAAAAATTCCATATAAGAAAAAAATAATTCTCTATTTTTATCAAACTTTTATATTAAAGAAATTAGGATGGTTTTTTAAAATTTTATCAAAAACTTCATTAAAAAAGAAATTAACAATACCAGGAATAGATAATATAAATTTAAACAAATCATATACATCAGATTATTCAAAAGATTTTGATATTTTGCTTTTCCCTGGTTGTGTTCTAACATATTTTTACTCATCTCAAATTGGAAAAATAAAGAAATTTTTAGAAAATAAGGGTTTTAAGGTTGCTTTACCAAAGGGTTTAAAATGTTGTGGTTTCCCATATATATCTCAGGGCTGGGAAAAGATGTTTGATAAATTAAAAACAAAAAACATCAATATATTTTCAGATATTAAGTTCAAGTATCTTGTAGTGCCATGTGGAACTGGTGTGATTACTTTTAAAAAATATTATGGTTTAAATGGAGTTGAGGTTTATGAGCTCACAGAATTCATATACAAATTTATAAAAGATTCAAAAGTCAATCTTAATATTTTAGAAGAAGAGCATAAAAAAGTTACATATCATGATCCATGCCACAATCTGAAATCTCTTGGAATATATAAGGAACCAAGGGAGTTTATGAAACAATTCGGAAAAGGATTTGTTGATGACAAGTCTGAATTATGCTGCGGCTTTGGAGGAATATTCAGTGTTGGATTCCCAAATACTTCAAAAAAAATTTTAGATAAAAGAGAAAAATATTTAAAAGAGACTGGAGCAGATATTGTTTTTACTTCATGTCCTGGTTGTTATATGCAATTGAGAGAAAATTTATCATATGATGTTAAGTTTTTTATAGAGTTGTTTGACTGATTGGCTTTTTTATGATAAAAAACTGAATGCGTATATTGTTAATTATAATTGTTTTTTGTTCACACTTATTTGCAATCCCTGAATATTCTAGATTACCTGAGGTGAACATAGAAGAATTTTATTCTATAGCAAAAAGAGTAACAGAATCTGATAAGATTGAGATATATAAGAGTGAAATAGGTAGATTTGCATTTTATAAAAAAGATAAAACTTATGGCTTTGTTTTATTAACTGGAGATTATGCCTTATTTGAAGGATATAGGGGACCTACATCTGTAGCACTTGTTTTTAATAGTAAGGGTATAATTTCCAAATGTTCAATGGTCAGATCAAGGGATACAAGGTCATATGTTTATTTGTTGGTGAAAGAGGGCTTTCTTGATAA
>JAUWNT010000223.1 GCA_030612495.1 Candidatus Aminicenantota bacterium | reverse complement strand
TAAGACTTGCCAGCGAACTCTTTTACAATTCTCTTTTTTTGCAATTTCAAATATTTTTTTCAATAATCTAGTTCCTATTTTCTGCTCCCTAAAAGATTCCTTTACATATAAATCATCTAAATATAATGACTTTCCAATCCAAGTATAATAAGCAAAAAAATAAAGAGCTATTCCAACAATTTCTTTTTCTTCGGTTTCAGCAACAAAGCATTGAAAAAAATCTTTTTCTTTTTCCATTTGTTCGACTGTGTTCGTTACTTTTTCTGGAGCTTTTTCAAATGTGGCGAGCTCTTTTATTAATGATAAAATTGCAAAAAAATCTTTTTCTATGGCTTTTCTAATTGTGATTTTCATTTTTATATTGTTATATATTATATAATATCTAAACACAGGAAAATTTAGATGTCAAGAAAATTTTCAGGAAAGGGAAATGTGATTATCAGTTCTTTCATTATAATATTTAATATGGTAAAATTACTTTATGTCCAGGCCATTAAGGATTGAATTTCCTGAAGCTGTCGTTATGAAAAAAATGAAATGTGATAATGAAAGAACTGACCCTTCATTTTTCCTCATTTTTTTTGTTACATTGAAAAATCAAACAGATCACTTGAAATTTCAATGAAAATATGTATAATATATAGATAGAGAGGAGCAAGTGATAAAAAGAGTTGAAGATCTAACAAATATAAAAAAGTTGTTAGATATTTTTTCGGTTGTAGCAATTCTTGGAGTAAGGCAATGTGGTAAAACAACATTATCAAAAGAGTTTAATTACAATTATATTTTTGATCTTGAAAATCCCAATGATCTGGTACATCTTGATAATCCCAAACTTGCACTCGAAGATCTTAAAGGTTTAATTATCATTGATGAAATACAAAGAAAGCCTGATTTATTCCCTATTATACGCTATTTGGTTGATAACATTCCAGACCAGAAATATCTGATATTAGGTAGTGCCTCCAAAGATTTAATAAAGCAAAGTTCAGAAACACTTGCAGGAAGAATCGGGTATTATCAATTGAGTGGCTTTAGTATACACGATATTGGAATTAATAATTTAAAAAAAATATGGCTTAGGGGCAGTCTACCAAGATCTTATCTTGCAAAGAATAATGAATCAAGCTGGATATGGAGATCAAATTATATAACCACATATCTGGAAAGGGATTTACCTCAATTAGGTATAAATATCCCTTCAAATACAATGAGGAGATTCTGGACAATGCTTGCTCACTATCATGGGCAGCTATTGAATTATTCGGAATTGGCACGATCTTTTGGAATATCAGATATGACAACAAGAAAATATATTGATATTCTAAAAGGAACATTTATGATAAGAACGCTTCAACCATGGTATGAAAATCTGGGGAAGAGAATAGTTAAAAGACCTAAGATTTATTTCAGGGATTCCGGTATTTTTCATTCTCTTATGTCAATAGAAAAAACCTGGGAATTGCTGTCACACAATAAACTTGGAGCGTCATGGGAAGGTTTTGCTCTTGAAAGTATCTGCAAAAGTATAAACATAGAAGATGAAGCATTCTATTTTTGGTCCACTCATTCTGGTGCAGAGATAGATCTTATATGGCAGTATAGAGGTAAAAAATGGGGTATTGAATTTAAATATAAAGATGCTCCAAAATTATCAAAGTCGTTGAAGATTGTATCTGGGGATTTGGATTTATCTCATGTTTGGGTAATTTATCCTGGAGAAAAAAAATACAAGTTAGCAAAAAATATAACTGTTTTGCCTTTGAGAATGGTCCCTGTGAAATGGAATTATGTTTAAAATGGACAAAATTTAGGTAAAATAAAAATGAAGATTGAAGTTGAATATTTGCAGTTTATGTGGCCAATGAGGCACTTTTTAATAACATGTGGGGACATTGAAAGAAAATCAAATATCATAGCGGTCAGTTTTTGTATGCCTGTATCAAAAGAACCTCCACTTATAGTTTGTGCCATAGGAAAAGATACTTATTCATGTAAGTTAATTGAAAACACGAAAGAGTTTATTGTAAATGTTCCCCCAAAAGAGCTAAAACCAAAAATATATTATTGTGGTTTCTACTCAGGATATCAAGTTGATAAATTTAAAGAAACAGGATTAACTCCACAACCAGCACGCAAAGTAAGAGCTCCTATTATTGAGGAATGTGTAGCTCATATGGAATGTAAAGTTAAACAACAAATAGAAACAGGAGATAAAAATTTGTTTATAGGTGAAGTGGTAGAAGCGTATGCTGATGAAGTTATTGTAAAGGGTGAAAGCAAGGCCGAGTATGCAAAAGGCGACTTTCCACGGGAAGTATATACTATAAGATTTAAAAGATAATAGTCCTTTTCTACCTCTCATTTAATTGCTTTATCTTAAACAAATAGGAATCATAAACATATATTAGAGAGAGGTAATTATGAAAAAAAGGATTAAGTTATTAATATTTGTATTTGCAATGTTATCTGTTTTATCGTGCAATAATTATGAGAAAGAACAAAGTTTGCTTTTAAAGCCTGATGCAAAAGATGCAACTAATGATTTCTATGATAATGCTGAAACTTACCAATTAAAAAGATCAGTACTTGAAGTTTCAGGTGAAATTACAAAACCCTGTAAAGTTGATTTTTCTAAATTACCGTTGCGGA
>JAUWNT010000045.1 GCA_030612495.1 Candidatus Aminicenantota bacterium | reverse complement strand
TTAACTGTATTACCCAGAACAGTATAGTCAAACCTTTTAGGCGAACCAAAATCTCCTGAAATTAATTTTCCTGAATTGATGCCAATTCTAATTCTAATTTTATCCTTTTTTGGAAGATTTAAGTTGATTTCAGCCAATTTTTTTTGCATATCAAGAGCAGCTAAAATTGAGAGCTCAGCATGATTGTCATATTTGAATGGTACTCCGAAAACAGCCATTATTGCATCTCCAATATATTTATCAAGAGTGCCATTGTATTTAAAAATAATATCAGTCATTTCTGTAAAAATATTGTTTAAGAACTGACCTACTTCAATAGGGGCCATATTCTCAGCTTTTGAAGTAAAGTTGACAATATCCATAAATAAAACTGTTGCTTCAGATTCTTTATAGCTCATTAATTCATGAGTGTTTTGGTTTTGACACTCTATAATTCTTGAAACAACTGAGGGTGAATGGTATCTTTCAAGTCTTGAACGTAATTTTTTTTCTTTATTTAAATTATTTAAACGATTTATACTCTCTATTGAGAGTCCTGTAAAATTAGCAAGAATTGATAAAATTTCAAGATCTTTTTCCTTAAAAATTCGTTCAAAGTCTGTTGCATCAGCATATATAAGTCCATATATGGAATTTTTTGTCCATATTGGTATGGAAAGTGCTGATGTTATCCCATATAGGATAATGCTTTTTGCTCCATTAAAGCGAGTATCATCCTTTGTATTTGAAGATAATATCGCAACTTTTTCTTTTATTGCTTTCATTGCAATTGTTTTTGAGATGTTTACTTTTTCAGATTTATTTTTTCCGATTACCTGGGAATATTTTAAAAATAATTGTTTATGGTTTGAATCATATGAAAAAATGAATAATCTTTTAGGATTAAGAAGCTCAAATATTAATTGTCCTACCTTCTCAAAAGTTTCTTCTAAGGTTGAAGAGGCAATCAGATTTTTCCCCAGTTCAGTTAAAGAAGTCAATAGATTTAGTTTATTGATCTCTTTTCCCCCCCCCTTTTCAACCTTTAGTTCTTCTGATAAAGGTATAATCATTGATATTTTTTGATCATCTGATTCATAGTAATTTTCTTTTTTCGAAGCTGCTAAAAATTTTAGGATAGTTTTCCCTATTGCTATATTATCTCCAACATTTAATATTTTCTCATTAATTGTTTTCCCATTAACAAAAGTTCCATTAGTACTATTTAAATCAATTATTTTGTAGCCATTTTTTGTTTTTATAAATTTACAGTGATTTCGTGATACTGTTTTATCATTTATTTGAAGGTCATTCTTAGATAGTTTTCCTAAGATTATATTTTTTTTGTTCAAATAAAAGGTTTGCAATTCATCATTAGCAAGATATTCTAATTTATAATTCACTCTTTTTTCAAACTCCTTTTCATTAATTCTTGGATTGCCTTTTTTGGATCTTTATTATTGAATAAAATCTCATAAACAGCAGAGCTAATTGGCATTTCAATACCGATTTTTTCAGAAAGGGTTTTTATTGCTTTTGTTGTTTCAACTCCCTCTGCTATCATAATAGTTGTTTTTTGGATTTGTTCAAGAGATTCTCCATTTGCTATACGGGTGCCGAGTTGAAAATTTCTTGAAAGCGGGCCAAAGCATGTAAGCATTAAATCTCCAATTCCTGCGAGTCCCCAGAAAGTCTCTTTTTTTGCACCTAATTTTATTCCGAACCTTGATATTTCAACACTTGCTCTTGTTACTAAAGTGGCTGTTGTGTTGTAACCCAAGCCACATCCTTTTATTATACCTGATGCTATAGCAATAACATTTTTTACAGAACTTGAGACTTCAATCCCTATCAGATCATTTGTTCTGTAAATTCTTAATATATCTGATGAAAATTCTATTTGAATTTGTTTCAAGATTGTCTCATTTTTTGAAACTGCAACAACAGCTGTTGGATATTTGTTTGCAAGTTCTCTTGCAAAAGAGGGTCCTGAAATTGTAACCCAGGAATTGATTATATCTGGACCCATAATCTCTACAGCTATTTGAGATATAGTTTTCAGAGAACTTGATTCAAATCCTTTTGAAAGATTTACAATTATTTTATCTTTAACTATTCCCTTTAATTTTTCAAATGTTTTTCGTATATATTTAGAAGGAACTGCAAAGATAATAATATCTGCTTTTTTTGTTTCATGTATTAGATCTGAAACAGGAATAAGATTGTCGGATAATTTAATTCCAGGTAAAAATAAAGAGTTTTCTCTAATCTTTTTTATTGATCGGATTATTTCGTCCTCTCTTATCCAGATTCTAATTTCATTTTTTTTTGAAGTTAAATAATTTGCAAATGCAGTTCCCCATGAACCGCCGCCTATAACTAAAATTTTATTCATTGTTTTTTCACCTTAAATTTGTTTTCTGTTCCGTTAAAGATCCTATTTAGATTGTAACCATGTTTTACAATAATTAGGATCACAATAATAAGTACAATTATTGAAATCTCTTCAACTTGCGTGAATAAAACGAAAAAGAATATTGAAATAGTTCCAATAATTGATGCTGCTGAAATATATTTTGTAATAATGAGAGTTGGAAGGAAGAAAATAATAAACACGATCATTGCTGGATTATAAAATGCTAAGAACACTCCACAAAAAGTTGCAACTCCCTTACCCCCTTTAAATTTTGAAAAGAGAGGGAATATATGTCCTGTTATTGCTGCTGCTCCTCCTAAAATTATGATTATTTCTGAGTTAAAATGTTTTAATCCATACATTATTGGTATAATACCTTTTGATAAGTCGAATATTAATGTAGCTATTGCTGCGGTTTTCCCCTTGTTTCTTAAAATATTAGTAGCACCTATGCTCCCACTTCCATGTTTTCTTATATCTTTTTTTTCTATAATATAGAAGAGAATAAGCCCAAAGGGAATTGAACCTAATAAATAAGAAAAAATTATAAATAAAATTTCATCTTGTCCCAATAGGTATCTCCTCTAATATAGTATGAGTCGGTCCTGAATAAGATAATTCACTCTTAAATATTTGAAAGTTATCAACTTTTGTTTCGCTTATAAAATGATTGTTATATTCATCTAAAAGCTTAAAAAAAGTTTTAAAGTTGAATTGTTTTTTATTTCTCCCCAAAGTGATATGAGGCTCGAATTCTCTTGTATCTTTTTTTATATTGATTTTTTCAAGCCTATTCTCAATTTCTTTGAATAGAGTTTTAAGCTCATTATTATTTTCAATACCTGCCCATAAAATATTTATACTATTTCCTCTTCCGAATTTTCCCATGTTTGAAATTTTTAGATTCAAGGGTGAAATGTTAAAATTATTGTTTGTAAGAGACTCTTTTATCTGAAGATACTTTTCTTCTGATATTTCTCCAATAAATTTTAATGTCAAGTGGATGTTTTCAGCTCTCACCCATTTAACTGGAGTTGAGATTTTTTTAAATGGTTTTAAGGCTTTATTTATTTCTTCTTTTACTGAATTATTGAGCTTTATTCCAATAAAAACCCTCATATATAAATTATAGATTAAATACTTTATTTTGTAAAGAATTAAAAGTAATTGTAAGGTTGTCAATATATATTAATATTCAACTTTATGGAGTGTAAGGCCCTTTGCCGGAGCTGCTTGCCCAACCTTTCTTCTATCTTTTGCCTCAAATATTGCATGTATATGCTCAGGAGGAATTTTACCTCTACCTACGTCTATTATTGTTCCAATGATATTACGGACCATATAGCGTAAAAAGCTTTTCCCTTTTATTATAAAAATAATTTCCTGTTTTTTTTTCTTCATTTTGAATTCTGTTATTTCTCTTGTTCTTCTTTTGTTTGGCTCATCTGAGGTGAAAGAGCTGAAATTGTGCTCTCCTATAAAGTATTTAACTGCCTTTCTCATATTATTTAGATTTAATGGGTATGTGATATGATGAGTATATCTGCTTTTAAAGGGAGATATAACCTGGCCAAAAAATATTTTGTATATATATGTTTTACTTTTAGCGCAGGATCTTGAATTGAAAGATTTGTCCTTTAATTCACATTCAGTAATCCTGATATCCTGAGGTAATAAAGAGTTTAGGGCTTTTAATAGGGAGTCAGGCTCAATTTTTATGTTTAAATAAAAATTTGCTGTAAGACCTGTGGAATGAACCCCTGAATCAGTTCTACTGCTTCCATAAGCTGTTATTTTTTTCTTGGCGATTATTGTAAGCGCTTTAGATATTTCTCCCTGTATTGTTTTTATTTCAGGGCTTTGATATTGCCATCCTTTATAATTTGTGCCATCAAATTGAACAATTATTTTATAATTGTTTTTCAAAATAGTTATTTATATTTTTTATTACCTCTTCAGGTGTTGATAAATGTATAATTCCTTTAATGTTCCAGGTATTTAATCCAAATACTATCTTATTGTAAATTTGAGCATATGCTATTTCTGATAGTGTTCCATAGTTACCATCAATTGCAACAAGAATATCTGAATTCAGAACTACAAGGGAATTTCTCATATATCCAAGCCCAGTAACTATTGGTATATCAACAAACTTATTTGCATCATTAAATGATTTCCCTGGCAATATTGCAATAACTAATCCATTTTTAGATTTAGCACCTTTTGCTGATGCTTCCATAACACCTCTCATACCACCATTAACAAGTATATAGCCGTTTTGAGCAATTAACCGTCCCATTTTTTCAGCATTCTTTAGGGATATTAAATCTGGAGAATTACCCCCAATTATTCCAACTCTTTTTTTTTTGAAAGTTTCAATTAACATTGCTTTGGAAAAAAATTATATGGCTTTTTTAACTCTTCCAGATCTAATACAGGCAGTGCAGACCCTCATTCTTTTTGTTTTTCCATCTACATTTACTTTTATTTTTTGTAAATTTGGTAGCCATCTTCTTTTTGATGCTTTATGAGAATGGCTGACATTATTACCAGTCATTGGCTTTTTCCCACATATATCACATACTTTTGACATTTTGAACTCCTCCTACGGATGAATTAGTATCTGATTATACTAAAATTAGTCAATAAAATCAATTTTGATTTAAAGTATGGTTAATGAAACTTGATTTTAACCTTTTTATGGATTATATTATTCTTTCTTTAAGTATAGGTGAGAAAGCATGAATAGTGTGTATATGATTGATTGGGCAATTACAAACAGATGTAATCTAAACTGTTTGCATTGTAGAGGAATGGCCAAAGAAGAGCTTGATGATAAAACCATTTTAAGAGTAGCTAATGAGATAGTTTCACTTATGCCGGGGTGGGTGATTATAGAGGGTGGAGAACCACTACTATGTAAGGAATTATTTGAGGTTATTGAAATATTTAGCAGGCATAAAATTAAAGTCTATATTATAAGTAATGGTATGTTCTTTGATGAGAGGTTTGCAAAAAGATTTAAAGATCTGGATGTTAATCTTATGATAAGTATAGATGGAGCAGATAGAGAGAGTTATGAAAAGATAAGGAGAGGAGCAAATTTTGATAAATTAAAAGAGTCTGTCTCAATTGCAAATGAGTATAATATTCTTGATTCCTGTCCAATAACTATTGGGAAACAAAACTTTTTACAAATTGACAAATTGTTTAGATTTGCAAAAGAAATAGGTTATAAAAAAGTTACTTTTTTAGGTTTAAAACCATGTAAAGATTATGAAAAGTATGTTTTGAATGCAGAAGAGTATGAAAAATTTTTCTTTTCAGTTATTAGATATCAAAAGGATTATAATATTGATGTATATGTTGATGAGCCTTTTTTTAAGCCCTTTTTAAAGAAACATAATTTTAACTATTCACCAGACCCTGAAAATGGTATCATTGTGTCTGGTATTTCTCGCTGTATTTTTGGGGATTATATGTTTATTGAAACAAATGGAGATGTGAAACCATGCACATTTGCTCCTATTATAATGGGAAATGTAAATGAGAAAAATCTTTGTGAAATATGGGCAAGTATGCAAGATTCAGAATTTATAAAAAAGATAAAGGATTTTTCAACAAGAGAAGATCAATGTAAAGAATGTGAGTATCTATATGAATGTGGAGGATGCAGATCAAGAACGTTTGGTTTAACTAAAAGCTGGACACTATCTGATCCTTGTTGTCCAATTCATTCTAAAAAACAAGAGATTCCAGTAATAGTTGAAAAATTTACATCTAATATAATATGAGGGAGGAAAGGATGAGAGTTGTTGGAATAGATCCTGGTACATTTAGTTTTGATCTCTTTGGCATGGAAGATAACAAAAAGATTATTATAGATGAGTCAATAAAATCTGAAGAAATTTTCAAAAATGATATATTAATTGAAAAACTTGAGGAATTAATGCCATTGGATATTATAATTGGCCCATCAGGATATGGCTTACCCACAAAGAAAATAGAAAATATGTCAGAGATGGATATTGCAAAGATGATCCCATTGGACACAAAAGTGTCTGTAAATATAGGGATAAAAAAAATTCTTTTAAAGATGAAACATAAAAAAATGCCAGTTTACTTTACACCAGGTGTTATAAATATAAAAACTGTTCCATCTTATAGAAAGTGGAATAGATTTGATATGGGCACTTCAGATAAGGTGTGTTGTGTAGCATTGGGGATAAAAGATCAATCGGATAGGTTAGAGATTCCTGTAAAAAAAACATCTTTTGTGTATGTGGAAATCGGATATGGTTTTACTGCTGTAATTGCTGTTGAAAATGGAAAAATTATTGATGGGATAGGCGGGACAAATGGTAGCATAGGGTTTCTTGCGTGCGGCGGAATGGATGCTGAAAATGCAATCAGATTAAAACCGCCCTTAACACAAGATATTGTTTTTAAAGGCGGATTAAGAGATTTTGTAGGAAAAAATATTGAACCGGAAGATTTAATAGATTGTAAGGAAGCAATACTACTTTTAGCAGAGAGTATTGAGAAGGATGTTGCATCAATACTTGTTTCATTACCTGATGCAAATGAGATTATTTTATCTGGTAGGTTAATGGGATATGATTTTATAATAAGTGAACTTAAATATAGACTTAAAAAATATGCTCCTGTAAAAAGAGTGAGAAAATTATCAAACATAGCTAAAGAAGCTGCATGTGGTGCATATATTATTGGAGAAGGACTGCTTGGCGGAAGATATTCAAAACTTGTAGAAAATATGAAGATAGGTAGTGTTAGAGATACAGATTAGAAATTCTGTCAAAATTTAAAACAATCTATATCATGCTATTCAGAGAATTTTATTTTTTTATTTTTGGGAGAATATTTTTAAGCATATCTTTGTGTACTGAGAATGTTAACATCTTTAGCTTGATAAAATCTTCTCTATAAAAGTAATATCCCTTTTCTTTTCCCTTTCTTGCAGATCTTGAAGAATCTTTTATAAGATACCAATCTTTGCCTTTGACCCTTTTGTAGCCAACAAGATGAATCCCATGGTCATCACCTGTTGACCTATTGTAAATCCTATACTCTCTAGAATCTTGATTAATATATTTTATAGGAATATCAAAAGTCGGAATAAATGCAATATCTTTTTCCCCTAATCTACCAGGTTCTGAAACATCTCCTCCGATAACCATTGTATACCCTGATTTTATTGATTTTTTAATAATTTTACACCATACTTTTAAAGGTAAATTTATATATTCTTTATTGTGCCACCAGTTGTCTGGAACCTTAAACTCTTGCATTGTATAAAAAGGCTCACGACTTGTAGAAATTAAACAATAGTAATCATCTAAATTAAGGCCTGTTTCGTTATGAAGGAATTCAGTGGGGGTCATGGTTTTTCCGTTAAATTCAAAAGTTTTTGGGGGTTTCCCCATATATTTGTCAAGTATTAAAGCAATATGTTTTAAGTTTTCTTTTTCATTCCACAGGTTGTGTTTTTTTATAAAATCAAGGTAATTTTTTATTTCTCTCATTAAGGGTATATGGTCATATTTATCACCTTTATCTATTAAACCTGTGTAAACTTCAGCAGGAGCTGCACCATATTTTTCCCAGATTCTTGTGACTGCATTTGATTCACTACCACCTGCAACATATGAGTTACCTCTTTCTTTTATAAATCTTCTCGATTTTTCTATCAACTCATAATAAACTGTCCACATCTCAGAAAGTTTTATCTTTTTTTTTGTAAGTCTGTAGATTTCAGATTCAAAAAAAGAGGTTGCTGAAAAACACCAGCATGTACCTGTATAGTATTGAGGTACCGGTGGAAAATGGAAGTATGATTTAAAGGATTCTTTTGATTTAGGAGGAAAAACGCCATAAGTGTCAGTTTTCAGGGTTTTTCTTTCCTTTCTCTTTAATTTTTTCTCCTTTTTTTGTTTTTCTTTAATCTTTTTTGTGATTTCATCTTTTTTCTTCTGAATTCCATCTCTTTTTTCTTTAATCTGTTTTAAAACAGCATCTTGCTTATACTTCTCATATTTAGCTTTATTGTTCCTATCTGGGCTTGAAAAAATGGTGAGGTTCATGATAAAAACCAAAGAAATAGTAAAAGTAAATAATCTTTTCATAATTTCCTCCTAATTTTTAATTTAAAGATCAAAATATATTATAACAATTTATTTTATAAATTAAAGTTTTTGCTTAAAATTTTATATTACATCTAAAATATTAAAGAGTCAAATAATTCACATTCATGTTGAAAAAAAACTGTGTATTTGTTATAAGGATGTGAAGGTATAAAATATGAAGGGCGAGATTGTTTCTCATTACAAAATTATAAAAAAGATCGGTGGGGGCGGAATGGGAGTTGTATACCTGGCTGAAGATACTCAGCTCAACAGGAAGGTTGCCTTGAAGTTTTTGCCACCTGATCTAACCCGTGATACTGAAGCCAGGATACGGTTAGTGCATGAGGCTCAGGCTGCCTCAGCATTAGATCACCCAACAATTTGTACAGTGTATGAGATAGATCAAACCAGAGATGGTCATATGTTTATTGCTATGGCCTTTTATGTGGGATGTACATTAAGAGAAAAAATAGGAAAAGGTCATATTGGATATGAAGAAGCCCTTTATATTGGAGTGGAGATTGCCAGTGGTCTGGCAAAAGTTCATGAAAAGGGGATTATTCATCGTGATATAAAGCCTGCAAATATAATCATAACAAGCGATAAGAGAATTAAGATTGTTGACTTTGGACTTGCAATTCTTAGTGGTCAGACTCGTCTGACATTAAAAGGTCAAATGACCATTGGAACTGTAAATTACATGTCTCCTGAGCAGGCCAGAGGAAGAACTATTGACCATAGAACAGATATCTGGTCTCTCGGTGTTGTTCTGTATGAAATGGTTACAGGTAAACATCCATTCAGAGGAGCCAATGCTCAGAGTGTTATTCATTCTCTATTAAATGATGTGCCAGATCCTATAATGAATATGACGAAAAAAATTCCTAAAGGATTTGAATGTATAATTAATAGGTGCCTGGAAAAGGATCCTGAAAATCGTTTTTTATCAATGGATGATGTGAAAGAAAGTTTACAGCGGTTGCAACAGTGTGATCCAGGTGATTTACTGATTGCTCAAGAGATTGTTTATGAAAAGAAACCATCTATTGCAGTGCTTCCTTTTTCTAATCTGAGCGAGAACAGGGAACAGGATTATTTTTGTGATGGAGTAACTGATGAAATTATCCATGTTCTTGGGCATGTGGATGGACTTCGAGTGCTAGCTCGTGGGTCTGTATTCTCATTAAAGGATAATAATCTTGGTGCCCGAGAGATAGGTAACAGGCTTAAAGTGGAACATGTGCTCCATGGGCGTGTACGCAGTTCTGATAACAGGTTACGTATATTTGTGGAATTGATAAGTGTGACTAATGGTTATACAATCTGGTCTGAGAGGTATGATAGAAAGATGGAGGATATTTTTGCCATACAGGATGAGATAAGCCTGGCAATTGTGGAAACATTAAAGGTGAAGTTGCTGGGGAAGGAGAGGAATTTAATAGGAAAACGTCCAACTGGTGATATTGAGGCTTATCATTTATATTTACAGGGGAATTATTTCTTGAACAAACGAACTACAGCCGGGTTGGAAAAAGCAATGAGATTTTTCAATCAAGCAGTTGAAAAAGATCCGTCTTATGCTCTAGCATATGTTGGTATTGCAGATACATACACGCTTCTTGCTGGTTATGAAGTGATTTTATCTATTGATGCATATAAACTAGCAAGAAAAGCCGTGCTTTGTGCTTTAAAAAAGGATAATTCGCTTGCACTTGGGCACAGTACTTTAGCTATTTTATTGTGGGAGGATTCAGTAAAACAGCAGTCTGCTGAACAGGAGTTTCGTAAGGCTATTGATCTGGCACCTGGTCTGGCTTTGCTGCATCATGCATATGCTGAATTTCTGGCAGCATTGGGGCGTTATGAGCAGGCTCTTGTTGAAACTAGGCTTGCTATTGAGCTGGATCCGCTTTCTTTAATTTCTCATGTTTTGAGGGGGTTTATATATTATCTGATGAGACACTATGATCAGGCAATCAAACATTACTATTCTGTTATTGAGATGGATCCTAATTTTATACCTGCTCAATGTGAACTTGGAATGACTTTAATTCAGCACAGGAAATATGATGAGGGTATTGAAACTTTAAAAAAAGCAACTGAACTCTCAAACAACAGTCCCATGTATCTCTCTCGTCTGGCTTATGCTTATGGTGTATCTGGAGATAGAAAACGAGCTAGAGAATATCTTTGTCAATTAGAACAGTTATCTAAAAATACTTATGTGTCAGCCTTTTCTCTTGCGATTATTTTTCTAGGGCTGAATGATAAAGAACAGGCAATTTCCTTTTTTGATAAGGCGTTTGAAGAAAAGCATTACCATATACTTATGCTAAAAACGGAGCCTCTATTTGATTCAATACGTTCTGATCCTCGTATGCAAAAATTACTGGAAAAGATGGGATTTTCCACTCATTGATCAAATGTGTTATGATCAAACTCTTTTCTTTATTAAATTAAATAAATAATTATATGTAAACATGCAAGTGCATAGAGCCCAGCAAGAACATCATCTAACATTATACCCAATCCGCCATGCATTTTTTTATCTATTAATCCTATTGGGAATGGTTTAAAGATGTCAAAGATTCTAAATAGAAGAAACCCTGCAAAATAGTATGCTAATGTTAGAGGAATAAATAATAGAGCTATCATCTGTCCCGCAACTTCATCTATTACAACTTCACCTGGGTCATTTTTTTTGAAATATTTTTCACCAGCTGAAGATGCTGGAATACCTAAAAAAAATATAATAATGATTGCAATTATTTGTGTAAAACAAGAGGTATGCAAAAGTATATTTACAAAATAAAATATTAGCATAGTTATAAGAGAGCATAGTGTTCCTGGAGCAATTGGAAATTTGCCAATATTGAAAAAAGTACCAATAAAAACTAGTAATTTCTTTTGTCTCATGTTCTTTCTCCTTTCAAGATTTCATTTTCATATCCGGATATTTTTATGTTGTAGATTTTGTATATGTCTTTAAATACTTCATTTACAACTGTTAAGCCATCTATTTCCGGAGCCTGGGATTTTATTCTCCCTACAGTTGATTTATCATTCCATAGGCATGGACCAAGAGGTAAAAATTCCTGGATTGAATTGATAAGAGTTTTATTATAGTTTTCAATATTCCTATCTGAAATATCCATGAGAGCTTTTATTCGATCTTTTATAATTTCAGGGGGAACTCTTTTTTTTAGTTTAAAAGCAGCAGTATTTTCTTCTTCAGAAAATTCAAATGCGCCAATTCTTTCTATACGGGCTTTTTTTGCAAATTCAATGAGCTCATTGAAGTCAGGTTCTGTTTCTCCGGGGAAACCAATTATAAAGGTAGTTCTTATAATTGCATTTTTGAATTTTTTTCTGATATTTTTTATTAATTCAAGATTTTTTTCTGTTCCACCTTTCCTATTCATTTTTTTTAGTATTTTTAAAGATATATGTTGAAATGGGAGGTCAAAATAGGGAAGTATTGTGGGATTTGAAAAGGATTCGATTATCTCGCTATCTACTTCTTCCGGCATTAAATATAATACTCTTACCCATTTAAAACCTATTTTAGAGATCTCTTTTAATAATTTCGGGAGTTTTGATTTTTCTCCTTTATCTTTCCCGAAATAGGTTGAATTCTGGGAAATTAGGTTTATTTCTTGAAACCCTATCTTTTTATAATTTTCTGCTTCTTTTAAGATTGAGCCAATCTCTCTTGACCTAAAGCTGCCTTTTATCTGAGGAATAATACAAAAGCTGCACTGCATGTTGCAACCTTCTGATATTTTTATAAATGTTGTATTTTGTGGTGTAGTAATTATTCTATTATATGTGTCATTGTAGAGAAAAGGCTCTTTATCTTTATAATCCATTTTCTCTTTTTTTGAAATTAATTCTGCAAGTTGTTCTGGCTCATTAACGCCCCATACGATATCTGCATCTTTGAAGTTGTTTTTTATTTCATTATAATATCTCTGTGATAAACATCCAATAATTGCAATATATTTTGCTTCTCCATTTTCTTTTTTTTCGAGTGCTTCTAAGATGGTATCAATGCTTTCTTCTTTTGCATCTCTTATGAATCCACACGTGTTCACTATCAGCCAGTCAGATTTCTCATAGGAAGAGACTATTCTAACTCCTTTTTTCTCAAGTAATCCACCCAGTACTTCTGTGTCTACTACATTTTTAAAACATCCAAGGTTAATAAATGATGCTGTTGTTTTTTCTGTTTTCATTTAAAGCTGATTGTATCAAACTCTTTGCTATTTTCCAAATTTATAAAAGTAAGAAGCCTGACCCCAATTGTTTTTACTTTAATTATATTCCCAGTCTTAAAAGCCATTCCCCAGCAGGAACCAGATTGATTCGATTCAGATACTGTTCATGTCTCAGGTTGTGTATAAGTTGAATAGCTTCTGCTCCTGGAAATTGCTTAGAAAAGAAAAGGAGGGATTTGGATAATTTTATGTCAGATAATTTGACCTCTATGATTTGTTTTAATTCATCTTCTATAATAATTGCAAAATCAACTTCTTTGCCCTCTTTTGTTTTCAGGTAGTGCATGGATATATCCTTACCTTTTGCATCTCTTTGATATTCGGAATATTTACGTAAACAAACAGCAACTGTGTTTTCCAGTTTTACACCCTTATCTGCCTTAATAAGTCCTGTATCAAAAAAATATAGTTTTGGCTCACGACGTATGGCACGTGCCAGTTGTTTGTGATAGGGAGTTAAAAGGAAAATAATATGAAGGTTTTCCAGTATCTGGATATATCGCTTGACAGTATTCGGGGAGATCTGGATATCTTCGGCAAGGGAACTATAAGAAAGAGGAGAGCCTACACTACTTCTTAATAATTCCAGAAGCATTTTCATATTCCTTATTTCATTAAGTTTTCCGAATTCAAGGATATCTTCACGGATAAGATCTACATAATACTGATTTCTCCATCTTAGAGCATCCTCTTCAGAGTTTGAGAGCATTGGCTCTGGAAATCCGCCAAGAAGATTTAGCTTTTCAACAGCTTCATATGGAGAATAAAAATTTTCAAGCTCTTTGACAGACATTGGGTTTAATCTCAAATGAAAATATCTACCTGCCAGAGATTCGCCTGTTTGTCTAAATGTATCTAATCTAGTGCTTCCGGTTACCAGTATTGCTTGATTCTCCGGACGTCCATCATATATACCTTTCAAAAACATTTTCCAGTTTTTCATTTTGTGGATTTCATCGAATATAAGTAACCCTGAATTTATTCTCCAGGACATTCTTTGGATGATTTTGCTGTCATTAAAATTATCATAATTTAAATATTGAGGATTATTGAATTCCTTCATTACCTGTTTTGCAAGAAAAGTCTTCCCAATTTGTCTGGGCCCAGTAATAAAGACCATTTTTCTCTTTAAATCTTTATAAACCTGATCATATAAATACCTTTTCATATTGACTTTATAGCAGGGTGTTGCAGAAAAGTCAAGACTTTTTTGCAATTCAATGCATTTTAGTCACTTTTCTGGGATAGCAGGAAAACAAGACAATGGGTCAGGCTCCATATATATAAGATGGATAATTTATAACTTGACTTTATAAATATCCAGGACATAATAAAACTATGTTTAAAAGATGGCTTGATTGTAAGGGGACAAAAGTATATTAATAAGCTGATCAACTATTAGCTTCTATATTTAAAGGAATTTAGTTTAAATAGAGAGAAATGGAATTCGCTTATATTATTGACAAAGTTTGTTGTTTAGAATAATATGCAATGTATGAAAGGTTATAAAGGAAATAAAAAGGTTGCTTTATTATTTTCTGGAGGTCCTGCACCTTCATCTAATGCTGTCATTTCATCAGTTGCTTTGAATTTTATAAATGAAAAGGTCCCTATAATTGGATTTTTTTATGGCTTTGAATTTCTTGAAAATTTTGATGTTCATAACAGGTATTCGCTTGTAGAAAATATACATTATGAGGTCCTGGATTTTAATATTTCAAGGATAAGAAATAGAAGAGGTGTTTATTTAAAAACCTCAAGATCTAACCCTGGAAAAAAGATAAGCAAAAAAGAGGATTTAAAAGATCCTGAAAAAAATAAAAAGTTAAAAAATATTTTAGCAGGATTTAATAGTCTTGGAATAGGTTACCTGATAACAATTGGTGGAGATGACACCTTAAAAACAGCAAATTATTTAAGTTTATTGGGGTTGCCGGTTATTCACATTCCAAAAACAATAGATAATGATTATTTTGGTATTTCGTGGACCTTTGG
>JAUWNT010000170.1 GCA_030612495.1 Candidatus Aminicenantota bacterium | reverse complement strand
ATATCTTGATGTAAAGTCTGAAGGAAGAGGGGGAAAAGGTGCTGCATTCTCAACTGCTCTTAATGCAGAGAGATCAATAGAATCAATCCCACTCTTACTCTCCAACATTAAATCCCTCATCTCTCCATTCCTGTATATTTTAAAATAAACAACTGCAACTCGTTTTTTTCTTAACCCTGGTGATATTAAAGAGTTATACCAGGATGATGAAATTTTACTTTTTAATGTATCTATATAATAAGCATAAGGAAATGAATAACCTCCTATGCCATTTCCTCCGCCATAACCTGAACCTGTACCATTACCTGAACCTGTACCATTACCAACCCCATTTCCTCCTCCAGAAGAAATCCCTGTTTTTATAATATTAGAATATCCTTTTTTAGATTTTAAATTTTTTCGATCAATTTCTTCTTTTTTTTTTGGTTTTTTTCTCACAACTGACACTAACTTTTTTTTTGGTTTTTCTATTTTTTTTCTACCCTCTTTGTCCGGATACCTTAATTTTGATTTAATAGTTTTTTTTACTGTTAGATCTTTCACTTTTACTGAACTCTCTTCAACAATACTTGCGCCACCCTTACTTCCCATACCCTTTTTAATTCCTTTTCCACCTCCACCTCCGCCTGAAAAACTCACCAGATCTACATAATAAGTGGTTTCCTTGCTAAGATTGCTTTTCGGAATATAAATTACAAGTGCAAAAATAGAAATATGAAAAACCATTGATATTACTATTGCAGCTTTAAATTTCACTGTCTTACTTTTCTTTAACTATAATTCCAACTTTTTCAATGCCTGCTTTCTTTATTATATCCAAAGCCGAAATCACATACCCATAAGAAACGCCTTTATCAGCCTTTAAAAAAACAACTCTCTCTTTCTTATAGCGAAAATAATTTTTTAGTCTTGATTCTAATAAATATAGATTTATATTTTTATTCTCCATATATATATAATGGTCTTTTGTTATTGTGAGAACAAGTCCTCCTGAACTCGGGTTTGTTTTTGTTTCTGCTGAAGGTAAATTTACATTAATACCGGATTGCATCATTGGAGCAGTTACCATAAAAATAATAAGAAGTACTAACATTACATCAACCAATGGAGTTACATTTATTTCTGATAAATTAGAAGAGAGTCTTAAAGGGTGTTTAACCTGCATCATTTTATTTTTTCACTAACATTTAAAAACTCATAAATAAACTCTTCCATTATAGAGATCAATACTTTTAATTTATTTAACAATAGATTATAAAAGATAACAGCAGGAATTGCCGCAAATAATCCAAGAGCAGTGGCAATAAGAGCCTCTGCAATACCTGGTGCAACTGTTGTTAGATTTGCATTCCCATGTGTGCCAATACTATGAAAAGAACTCATTATACCCCAGACTGTACCAAAAAGACCAATAAATGGGGTAACAGTAGCAGTTGTTGCTAAAAAACCATTCAATCTCTCAAGCCTGGTAATTTCAGAACTAGAGCCTCTTATAAGTGCTCTATGTACACTGTCTGTATCTTTATTTCCAGAAGAATAATCAGGGCCCATTTGAAGAGAAAGCTCTCTATATCCATGCTTAAAAATTTTAGCTAATGTATTATTTTTCAATGATTGAGAAAATTTATTTATATCAGAAAAATTCTTTGTTTTTCTAAAATAATTAATAAATTTTGCTGAATTTTTTTTCGCTTTTTTATACTCAAACAATTTAAAAATAATCACTGCCCATGATATAACCGAAAAAAACATAAGCACAAGCAAAACAAATTTTACCACAGGAGAAGCACTTAAAATAATTGAAAACGAATCGTTCGAACTTATACTTGTTTGCGGTACAATACTTAATATATTATTCATACGAATAAATTTAACATAAATTGATTTAGATTTCAATATTAAATCAAGACATTATCCCTATTCTTACATTATTAATTTATACTTCAATTGAGATAATAGCAGCAGATAAAATTAAAAAAACCTTAAACCTTTGATTTTTATTAGAAAAAATATTGACAATTTTTATAAATTAATTATAGTATTAAGTTGAAAGGTATGGATATAAAAAAAGAAATAGACACAAAAAAGATCAAACTTAAAAATATTGATAACAATTCAGATCATAAAAGCAGCATAATCTTCACAATAATTGATGGTGAAGAGAGTCAGTTCGGGAAGATATTTACTTTTTATAAAGAGAATATTCTTATAGGGCGAAACAAATATAATGATATCTACATTAATGATGAGAACATAAGTAATGATCATTGTGAAATAAAGATTATAAAAAACGATGAAAATAAAATAGATCAGATTATTTTGAAAGATCTCCTTTCAACTAATGGTACATATGTAAATGGGAAACTTATAAGCAATAAAGTATTAAAATCTGGAGATAAAATAAAAATAGGAGAAACTACACTACGTTTCAGTTACAATGATGAACTCGAAGAAAAATATCACTTAAAACTCTTTAATATTGCCACTTCTGATTCTTTGACAAAATTACACAATAAAAGGTATACAATCAGTGAACTTGAAAATCAGTATAAAATTGCAAAAAGAAATAATCGAATATTTAGCTTAATAATGTTTGATATTGATGACTTTAAAGCTATTAATGACAAACATGGGCATATCGCAGGAGATGAATTTTTAAAAAATGTTGCTTCTCATATTAATGAAAATCTTAGAGAACAAGATTTTGCCGGTAGGTTTGGAGGAGATGAATTCTTGATAATCCTTCCTGAGACTAAAATTGAAGGAGCAACAATACTTGCAGACAGAATAAGAGAAAAAATAGAAAAATCCGAAATAGTTTACGGGGATCATAAGATTAAAACAACAATAAGCGGCGGGACCAGTCAATTCAATTTTAATTATAATAATGTAGGAGAATTACTCGAAATAACTGATAAAGTCTTGTATAAAGCTAAAAAATTAGGAAAAAACAAAGTAATCAAAGCTAATTAGAAAATGTCTGTTTTTCAAGCTTTTAACTCCTTCACAAAAGATACTAAACCCCCAAAACTCCCGTTTGAAATAATAATAATTAAATTATCCTTTTCTAAATCAATCTCTAATAAAAATCCCTTAATTTCCTCATAATCACAAAATATTAATACTCTTTTTCCATTTTTTTCCAGCTCATACTTTATTTTTTGTAAATCCAATCTTTCATTAATTGGAATTTTTTCTTTATGATAAACATCCTTAATTATTATTTCATCAGAATCTAAAAAGCTATCTCTTAATCTATCCTGAAAATAATTTCTTCTCAAACTCCAACTTCTTGGTTCAAACAGGGTGATAATCCTCTTTCCCGGATACAACTCTCTTAAAGATTCCAGACTACTCTTTATTGAAGTTGGATGATGAGCAAAATCCTCTAAAAACAATGCATTTTTAAGCTTATTAATTATTACCAGTCTCCTGTCAACCCCCTTAAATGTTTCTACAGCTTCTCTTATTACCTTTTCGTGAATGCCTAAATAGAGACCAAGAATTATCCCTGAGCTCAGATTCCATATATTATATCTACCTAAAAGAGGAGTTTTAAATTTCATCTCATTTGATTGATTTCTTAATACAAATTGGTATAAATTATTTTTTAATTCAATATTTTTTATTAGATAATCTGCATTTTTTGAGCCATAAGTAATAACTGGTGTAAACGATTTTTCAACTACTTTGCGATTCATCTCAAAATCTCCGTTCATAATAATTATACCATTAGAAGGAACCTGATTAACAAGGTTCTTAAAACTTTTTATATAAGAGTCTTTATCCGGGAAAAAATCAATATGATCATATTCTAATGAAGTTAAAATCAAGTATAAAGGGTGATATTTCAGGAATTTTGAAGAACGGTCAAAAAATGAAGTTTCATATTCATCACCTTCTACCACAAAATAATTTCCGGATCCAACAGAATAATTTGATTCAAAATTTAGAGGTTTTCCTCCTATAAAAAACCCTGGTTTTAAACCAGCATAATCAAAAAGATATGAAATAAAAGAAGAGATTGTGGTCTTTCCATGCGTCCCTGCAACTACAACTGACTTTTTTCCCCTTATAAAAAATTTATAAAGAGCTTCAGCCATTGAATAGTACTTAATATCATTATTTAAAATATATTCAGCCTCAGGATTCCCCCTTGAAACAATATTTCCTATAACACAAAAATCAATATCATCAGGAAT
>JAUWNT010000270.1 GCA_030612495.1 Candidatus Aminicenantota bacterium | reverse complement strand
ATGCTCGATTCTATAGACCTAAGCCCGTTATGACCCCCCAGGCCCCCACCGTTTTTTAGACTTATAAAGCCAAAAGGAAGTTCTAACTCATCATGAATAATGAGTAATTCTTCTGCCTGTATTTTAAAAAAATCCATTGTTAAAATAACACTCTCTCCACTTAAATTCATATAGGTTAATGGTTTTAAAAAGTATAACTTTTTAGAATGGAGGCTGATAAAAGAATATTGCCCTTTAAATTTATTTTTCCAGTTTAATTCATGGTGAAAGGGCAGGTACTCCATAAATTGCCAGGCGATATTGTGTCTGGTATGTCTATATTGTATGTCCGGATTCCCCAGAGCTACGATCAGTTTGATCAATTTGTTTTTTTATCTCTGTTTAAATACCTAATAGATCTTTTTTAAATCCTTTTCCAGGTCCTGGTTTAGGTCCGATCCAGCATTTAAATAAAGCATCAGCAAAAGCTTTACCTTTAATAACACCTTTTATTTTCCCTTTTACTTTGACTTCTGTTCCTTTTTCAGGAATATAAGTGAAAATTAGACGATCTCCAACTTTTATATCTTCTATCCATGAACAGAGTTCATCAAATTGTTTTTTTAACTCTGAAGAATAATCGGGAGTATTTGCTTTAAGACCTTCATACCATGCATCGTTGATTTTTCCAGCTCCAGCTTTGTGTACAAAATGCATGATAGTTTGACGCATTAGATCTAATTTAAATATTTTTTCTGGGTTCTTCTCTTTTGCGGGTAAATAGAGCCCTGCTATGTAGACTTTAACAAATACATATTTTTTCCGTACTGCCATACCATTTAGAACCAATTTATGACCTTCTACCTCGATAGTATCAGCCATTTTAACCCCTTTTAGAGTTCCTGCATATGATGGAAGAGCAAGAATAATAACAACAAATAAGCAAAATAATTTTTTTATCATTTTAACTCCTTATTTTAATAAAATATTAGTATCTTATTAAAAAATTGTCAAGGAATTTTAATTATCAAAAGTTTTATTCAAAAGTAATAAAATCAATCTATATATTAATAAGGTTTTGGAATTGAACTTGATATCTTGCAAACATGTAAGTTATGAATTAAAATATCATCTAAATAAAGGATGAAAAAAGACAAATTTTATTTTATGGAAATTGCTATTGAACAGGCAAGGATTGCAAGAGAAAATGGAGAGGTTCCTGTTGGGGCAATTGTTGTATTGAATGGTAAGATCGTTGGTAGAGGATATAACTCAGTTATAGAAAATAGAGACCCTACAGCTCATGCTGAAATTGTTGCGATAAGAGATGCAGGTCAAAAGATTAAAAATTATCGATTGATTGAAGCAGAAATCTATGTGAGTCTTGAACCCTGTTTGATGTGTTATTCTGCAATGGTTAATGCAAGGGTAAAAAAACTATATTATTCAGCATATGATTTTAAGGCTGGAATTTTTTCGACTGAAAAATTTGAACAATTAACCAATGTATATAATCATTACATTGAAGTTGAAGCAGGGATTTTAAAAGATAAATCCTCAGAGTTATTAATAGATTTTTTTGAAGTCAGGAGGGGTGCCGGAGCGGTTGAACGGGGCGGTCTCGAAAATCGTTGA
>JAUWNT010000052.1 GCA_030612495.1 Candidatus Aminicenantota bacterium | reverse complement strand
TATCTTTTTTCTTGGAACAGGAGGAGTTTTAAAAAAAGATATTAAGGTACCATGCTCTTTGAATGTGATAAAGATTTATTCAAGCTCAATATTTAAACTCTTTTCAAAAAAGAAATCTCTTAATTTAAATGATTTTCTATTAGGAAATATAAAAAAGGTTAAGGGGGTTAGTGTGGATCTAATCCAGAGAGAAACTAAGAAATGGCTGAGAGAGCAATTAATAGAGGAGATTGAGGTTGTGGATATGGAATTATTCCCATTGAGGGTCTATCTAAAAAAACCATTTTATGCACTCATTATTTCAACAGATATTGTAAGACCTGGGGGAATAGAGCCTTTCTTTGATAATGATCTGATAAAAAAGGAATTTGTAAAATCCTATGAATTAATAAAGAGGTATATAGATGAAAAAAAAAGTAGTATTAACTAAAAATTATTTAGAAGAAGTAATTGAACGATTAAAAAGGGAATTTGAATTAATTGTTGTAGAAGATACGGGTAAAAATTTACATGAGGCTTTAGAAGAGAATCAGGATGCAGAAGCTTTAATAAGTTTTTTGTCTGATAATATAGCTAAAGAAAGTATTGATATTTGTAAGAACCTAAAAATAATAGCGAATTATGCAGTTGGATATAATAATATTGATTATAAGCATGCTATAGAAAAGGGAATATATGTTACAAATACCCCGGATATTTTAACTGCTGCAACTGCGGACCTTACAATGGCTCTTATCCTTTCAGTTTCGAGAAGAATTGTTGAAGCTGATGAATTTGTAAGAAGGGGAAGCTTTAAAGGGTGGCAAGCGAAATTAATGCTTGGTAAGGAATTGAATGGAAGTACAATTGGAATTATTGGAATGGGTAGGATTGGACTTGCTTTAGCATTTAGGGCAAAAGCATTTGGAATGAATGTAATATATTATTCAAGAACCAGGAAGCAAGAAATTGAAAGGAAATATGGCTTTAAATTTGTTAGATTTATTGAGTTAATAAGGGAATCAGATGTTGTTTCTATTCATATTCCTTATTCTAATGATGTGCATCATCTCTTTAATAAGGATGTGTTTGATTTAATGAAAAAGGATGCTATTTTTATAAATGTTTCAAGAGGAGCTTTAATGGATGAAAAATGCCTTGCTCAAGAGCTTGAAAAAAATGAATTGTTTGGAGCAGGTCTTGATGTTTATGAGTTTGAACCTGAGGTAACGGAAAAATTAAAAAAATTGAAAAATGTTGTTTTAGCACCTCATATTGGTAGTGCTACATATAAAACCCGCCTTGCAATGGCAATGATGACATATAATGATGTTGTTTTAGCTTTATCTGGAAAGAAACCCAAGTATTTGATTCCTGAGTGTAAACTTTAATAAATGTATGTATTAAAGTCAGCCTATAAGATCACTGATGCACAGAATAAGGCTGTTAAAAAGATTGTTTCAGATTATAGAAAACAGATAGAAAGACAGGTTTTACTTGGAGTAACTGGTTCAGGTAAAACCTTTGTAATGGCAAATATAATATACGAATTAGGTTTACCCTGCCTAATACTTTCACCGAATAAGACTCTTGCAGCTCAATTATATCAAGAGTTTAAGAGCTTTTTCCCTGAAAACAGGATCGGATATTTTATAAGTTATTATGATTATTATCAGCCTGAAGCCTATGTTCCACAAAAAAACCTGTATATAGCAAAAGAAGTATCAATTAACCCTGAACTTGAAAGGTTAAGGATAGATGCTGCAAGGAACATACTTGAATCAAAAAATACTATTATTATTGCCTCGGTTTCAGCAATTTATAATATTGGGTCACCGGATGATTTTTTTAAACAGAAAATCTCATATTCTCTATTTACAAAAATAAAAAGAGAAGATTTGATTAGAGAGTTTATTGATCTTGGTTATTTAAGAACTGAGGAATTTATTGAAACAGGTAAATTCAGGATAAGAGGGGATATAATTGAAATATTTCCTACAAGTGAAGAAAACCCCATAAGATTTATTTTAAATGGAATGAATATAGTTGAAATAGAAGTTTTTGATGCAATAACAGCCCATAAATTAGAACGACTTGAAACTGTTAATATATTCCCAATAAGCTATTTTTATTATAAAAAATCAAGAATAGAGGATTCAATTGGAAAAATTAAAACTGAGTTAAATGAAAGGGTTGAGTTCTTTTTGAAAGAAAATAAGCTTGAATTTGCTGAAAGGTTAAAAGAAAAAGCATTATATGATATTGAATTACTTGAGCAATATGGTTATTGCTCCGGAATTGAGAATTACTCACTGTATTTGTCTGACAGAAAAAAGGGAGAGCCACCATATACTCTTTTAGATTTCTTTGGGAAAGATTATTTAATTATAATTGATGAATCTCATATAAGCATTCCTCAACTCAGAGGTATGTATTTGGGTGATAGATCAAGGAAACAAAGATTGGTTGATTTTGGATTTCGCTTACCATCAGCTCTTGAAAATAGGCCTTTGAATTTTGGAGAGATACAATCTAAAATAAAAAATGTGCTTTATGTATCTGCTACACCTTCGGATTATGAGTTAACAGATTCGAAACATCATGTCACAGAACTACTTGTAAGGCCTACTGGATTGTTAGATCCAAAGATTGAAATCAGGAAAATAGAATCTCCTGTTGAAGATATGATTAAAGAAGTAGAGAAAGAAATTTCAGATAAAAATAGAATTCTTATTACAACACTTACAAAAAAGATGTCAGAAAAATTGGCCGATTATCTATCGATTAAAGGTATTAAATGCGCTTATCTCCATTCTGAAATTAAATCTTTAGATAGAATTAAGATAATAAAGAAATTAAGAATGGGTGAAATAGATACTCTTATTGGGATAAATCTTTTACGCGAAGGTCTTGATCTTCCTGAGGTTTCCCTTGTTGTAATACTTGATGCAGATAGAGAGGGATATTTACGTTCAGCAACTTCACTTATTCAAAATTTTGGAAGAGCATCAAGAAATGTGAAAGGAAGGGTTATTCTTTATATAAAGGATATGACTTTTTCTTTAAAGAAAGCAATTGATGAGTCAAATAGAAGAAGAGAGTATCAAATACTTTATAATAAGAAAAATAATATTGTGCCAACATCTATTATAAAAAAGGTAAAAGATTTTTATGATGATGACTTCTGGATAAGAAAAAGTGAAGAGCATATAAAGGTTGAGTTCAAAGATAAAGAAAGTTTAATAAAGGAGATTGATAAATTATCAAAATTGATGAAGGCGAAGGCTAACCAGCTCGATTTTAAAGGAGCTGCATTTTTAAGAGAGAAGATTAAGTATCTAAAAAATTTACTGATAGAGATGTATTAATAAACTAAACAGAGGTTAATTATGAATAGGGTATTGAAGCTAATAGATAATGGGTTTTGCGTGATATGTTTTATTTACATAAGCATCAATAAATGATATAATCCAAATCCATGGGTGATTTTAAATATATTATTGTTGATGGATTAGTAAAGTCAGGTAAAACCAGATTAGCTAAAAAAATTTCACAAAAATTAAATGCCAGAATAATACTTGATAACAAAGAAAATCCCTTTATGGGTAATTTCTGTAATTCGATAAAAAATGGGGAAAATTCTTATTCTCTTAAAACTCAGATTGTTTTTTTATTGAATCGTTATTCTCAACAATTAGAAATAAAACAAAAAGGACTATTTCATAAGACAACTGTAAGTGATTATATTTTTTTTAGAGATGGGATTTATGCACACATCATTTTAAATGATGAAGATCTCGATGTTTACAAAAAGATGTTTAAAATTTTCTCAAAAAATATTATCTCTCCAGATATTGTAGTTTATCTTCAGGTATCTTTTTCAGAGATGTTAAGAAGAATTGAAGAAAAAGGCACAGAGTTTGAAAAGAATATTCCTAAAGAGTATTGGAGAGAGTTATTTGAAGCCTATAATTACTATTTTTTTAATTATAATAGCTCGCCTTTATTAGTTGTAAATATGGAGGAGCTTGATCTTGATAATGAATCAAGTGTTCAAAACTTGATAAATGAGATAGAGAATCATGAAATAGGGAGAAAATATTATGCCCCAGCTTGATGGAGAAAAAATAACAGTTCTAACTATAAAAAATAGGAAAGAAGCTGGAGAAAAAATTTCTGCAGTAACATCATACGATTATCCCAGTGCTAAAATTGCATCTAAAGCAGGTATTGATATTATCCTGGTTGGTGATTCTTTAGGTATGGTTCTCCATGGAGATAAGAATACATTGAAAGTAGATGTGGATGATATAATTTATCATACGAGTATGGTTGCAAAAGCAGAACCATTATCTTTAGTTGTAAGTGATATGCCATTTCAATCCTATCATATAAGTGTTGAAAAAGCTGTTGAAAATGCTTTAAAGATAGTAAAAAAGGGTGGGGCTGAGGCTGTGAAATTGGAAGGGGGTAGAAAAAGATTCAATGTAATTGAAGCTATTATTAATGCTGAAATTCCAGTGATGGGGCATTTAGGTCTCACACCTCAATCTATTAATAGATTAGGAGCTTATAAAGTTCAAGGAAAAGTAAAGGGAAAGGCCAAGGAAATTATCCAGGATGCAATTGAGCTTGAAAGAATAGGAGTCTTTGCATTGGTACTTGAATCAATTCCACTTGAATTAGCAAAAAAAATAACTGAGAAAGTTTCAATACCTACAATTGGTATAGGAGCTGGTAAGTATTGCGATGGACAGGTTATGGTTTTTCATGATTTAATTGGGTTTACAAATTTGTATTTACCAAAGTTTGTAAGAAAATATGCTGATGTATACTCTATTATTTATGATGCATTAGAAAGATACATTAATGATATTAAGAAAGAGAATTTTCCGGGTGATAAAGAAAGCTATCATCTAAATAAAGATATTGATGAGTTTTTGAAATGAGAATAATAAAAAAAATAGATGATTTGAAAAAAGAGTTATTTACATTAATGGGGAAAAAGATTGGTTTGATACCTACAATGGGCTATATTCATGAAGGACATTTAAGCCTTATTGAGCAATCAATTAGAGAGAATGATATAAATGTTGTTTCTATTTTTGTAAATCCATCTCAATTTGGCCCAAATGAAGATTTTAATGCTTACCCCAGGGATATGGAAAGAGATTCTAAATTACTTGAAGAGAGGAGAGTGGATATACTATTTTCACCTGATTCAGGCGAGATGTATCCTGAAAATTTCTCAACTTTTGTTGAAGTAGAAAAATTAAGCAAGGTTTTATGTGGAAGATCGAGACCTATACATTTCAGGGGAGTTTGCACAGTTGTTTTGAAATTATTTAATATAGTAAAACCTGAAAATGTTTATTTTGGTGCAAAAGATGCTCAGCAAGCTGTTATTATAAAGAGGATGAAGGAAGATTTGAACCTGGATATTAGTATAAAGGTAATGCCTATTGTCAGGGATGAAGATGGCTTAGCACTTTCATCTCGTAATAAATATCTTTCAAAAGAAGAAAGGGAAGCAGCATTGTTGATGCCAGAAGCATTAAAAGAAGCAAACATGCTTATAAATAATGGATTGTTTGAAGCTAATAAGATTAGAGAAAAAATTGTAAGAGAGTTAAAAAAAAATAAATGTATTAAAATAGATTATGTTGAGATTGTTAATCTAAAGACTTTAGAAAGTCTTGACAAAATTGATAATAACAATACACTTGTTGCTGTAGCAATTAAGCTTGGGGAAACAAGACTTATTGATAATTTTATTTTAGGAGAAATTTAAATGTTAATACCTTTTTTAATTTCAAAGATACATAGAGCAAAAGTAACCGGGAAAAATTTAAATTATAGTGGAAGCATATCAATAGATGAAGAGATAATGGAAAAAGCTAGTTTAAGGGAATTCCAGAAGGTGGAGATATACAATATTTCTAATGGGAATCGTTTCGCAACATATGTTATTCCTGCTGAAAGAGGATCAAAAGATATTATTTTGAATGGTGCTTCTGCTCACCTTGTTTCTAAGGGAGACGTTATTATAATTGCAGCCTATGCTCTTATTGAAGAGAGAGAACTTAATTCTTCAAAATCAGCTATTTTATTGATGAAAGGAAATAATGAGATCGAGAAAGTTTTGTATGGAAAGCTTTAGATTAAATGGAGATATTTATATGAAAAAAGTTTTGGGTATGGGAAATGCATTGGTTGATATTCTTGTTAGAATAGAGGATGATGAATTTTTATCAATGCTTGGTCTGGAAAAAAGCAGTATGACTCTTATTGATAAAGAGAGGATGAATTCAATAATAGATGGAACTAAATTATTAAAGAGACAACAATCTTCCGGTGGCTCAGCTGCTAATACTATAAATGGATTGGCTTATTTAGGAGTTTCAACTGGGTATATTGGAAAAATTGGTGATGATGAATTTGGTTCCTTTTTTAAATATGATATGAATCTAAATAAAATAAAAACAAATCTTTTTAAAGGTATTGAAGATACAGGTAAATGCATTGTTTTGATATCTAAAGATTCGGAGAGAACCTGCGCAACATATTTAGGTGCTGCAATTGAGTTAAATAAATATGATTTAAATGAGAAATTGTTTGAAGGTTATGATTATTTTCATATTGAAGGCTATTTAGTACAAAATAAAGATCTTATAAAAAGCGCTTTGAGTTTTGCCAAATATAATGGAGTGGAAATTTCAATTGATCTTTCAAGTTTTAATATAGTTGGAGAGAATAAAAGTTTTATAAAAGATTTAATAAAGAATTACGTTGATATTGTATTTGCAAATGAGGATGAGGCAAGAGTTTTTACAGATAAAAACAATTCCGAGGATGCTATTGATGAAATTGCAAAAAATTGTAAAATTGCAATTGTAAAATGTGGTAACCAGGGTTCTTTAGTTAAGTTTAATAATATTAAATATAAAATTCCTCCTATGAATGTTAATACACTTGATACCACTGGAGCTGGTGATTTATATGCGGCTGGGTTCTTTTATGGACTAACGAATGGATACCCAGTAGATGTATGTGGTAGAATTGGTTCTGTTCTCGGAGCAAAAGTAGTTGAGATTCTTGGAGCAAGAATAGAAGGAAAGGTGTGGGATGGAATCAAGGGCCTTATTAAGAATATAGAAACTAATGAATTAGGGAAAAATGAGGGGGCCATGGTTTAATGGGAGAACACAGCCTTCGCAAGGCTGGAATGGCGGTTCGACTCCGCCTGGCTCCATATAGATAAGCTTGACTTTTGAGTAGATTAAAGTTATAAGTAAAACTAAAAAGAAGGTCAAAAATGTGTGGTGTAATTGGGATTTATGATTATGAAGAGGTTATTACGAAAGTTTATAAGGGGATTCTAACACTTCAACATAGAGGCCAGGATTCAGCAGGTATTTTAACCTATAATGGTAGATTTCATATGAAAAAGGGAAATGGTTTAGTCAGAGATATCTTTGATCATAGAAATATAGCAAGGTTGAAAGGGAATATTAGTATTGCTCATACTAGATATCCTACAGTTGGAGAAGGTTCTGTAGAAGATGCTCAGCCTTTCTGGATTAATTACCCTTATGGGATTGCTGGTGCTCACAATGGTAATTTAACAAATTTTCTCGAACTTAAGCGAGAGCTATTTGAAAAATCTCATAAAATTATCAATTCAAATTGTGATGTTGAGGCAATTTTAAATATTTTTGCTGAGTATCTTGAGAAGTTTAAATCAAAAGAATTTACCCCTGAGATTGTTTTTAATGCTGTAAGATATGTATATAGAAAAGCGAAAGGAAGTTATTCGGTTGTTATTTATATTGCTGATAAGGGTATGTTGGCTTTCAGAGATCCATTTGGATTAAGGCCTCTATTGTTTGGAGTTAATAGAGATAAGTTGGTACCTTCATTTGCATTTGCTTCTGAGAGTGTTTCGCTTGATGTTTTAGGTTTCAAAAGTATTAAAGACCTGGAGCCAGGTTCTGCTATATTTATTGACAAAAATAGGAAAGTTTATGAGAAAAAAATATTAAATAAGCCTCACAGACCATGTATTTTTGAATATATATATTTTGCGAGACCTGATTCATATTTAGATAAAATTAATGTTTATAAATCAAGAGTAGAATTAGGTAAAAAATTAGCAAAAAAAATAAAGGAAATAAAGCTTCCAATTGATGTTATTGTTCCTGTTCCTGATTCTGCAAGAGCAGCAGCAATTGAAGTAGCAAGAATTTTGGATATAAAATACAGAGAAGGGCTTGTGAAAAATAGATATATAGGAAGAACCTTTATTATGGCAGGTGATGATCTTAGAAAAGAATCCATAAACTATAAATTGAATGCAATAGCAGATGTTTTTAGGAATAAGAATGTTTTACTGATTGATGATTCAATAGTAAGAGGCAATACTTCGAGGTCTATTATCCGGATGGTAAGAGCTACCGGTGCAAAAAAAATATATTTTGCTTCTTATTCTGCGCCTTTAAAAAATCCATGTGTTTATGGTATTGATATGCAGACAAAAGGGGAATTTATTGCTGCAAATTCAACTCCTGAGCAGATAGCTAATAAAATTGGTGCCGATAAAGTGATTTATCAAGATATAAAGGATATGCAAGATGCTGTTAGAAAACAGAATAAAAGGATTAAATCCTTTTGTATGGCATGTTTTACTGGCATATATCCTACAGGAGATGTTTCTAAACATATGCTGGAACAGATTGAAGAGGAAAGAGAATATATGTCAAAACATTTGGATTTAGCTTTAAAGTATTAATGAATAAATATTTTCAAATTTCTGGAGATTTAAAAGAAATAGATTTCCCTGCTATTTTGTACAATATTGATAAAAAAGAGATTTCTGGAGCTCTGGTAATAAAAAATAAAAATTATGAAAAAATTGTAGTTATAAGAAATAAGAGGGTTATTTTTGCATCTTCAAATGATGATACAGATTCTTTTAAAAAATATTTATTAAGAGAAAATCTAATTAATAATAAAATATTAAAAAAAAACGGTGAATATGTAAAGAAGAATAAGATAAGATTTAGAAGGGGTTTAATAGAACTTGGATATTTTAATTATGATGAAATGTGGCAATATAAACAGGATCATTTGAAAAATATTGTATTTTCTCTTTTTAATATTCATGAGGGATATTATGAGATATTAACGGATAATAATTATATTGAAGAAAATATAGTACTTGATATGGATATTCCATCTGTTATTGTTGAGGGGATGAGGAATACTAATATAAATAAAGTAATTAATAATCAGATTAGAGATATTAAAAATGTTTACCCCTTTCATACTGAAACAATACCTGATTTAGAGCTTAAAGCTCATGAAATTCATATTCTTGATTTGGTTAGAAAAACTCCTGGAATTGAAAAAATAATTGAAGCAAGTGAGCTTTTAGAAAAGGATACTTTAAGGGTCTTATACCTGTTCTTAATACTTGAAATAATTTCAGGAAAAAGAATGGGGAAAAAAGAGGTGAACATTGAAGAGAACATTTCAGGTTTAAGACTATTTAACTCATTTGAAGAGGCTTTGAAACATTATAATATGAAATATGAAATGATCTATAAATTATTATCAAAGGAAATAGGGCCAATTGCGCTCTCTATTCTTTTTAAAGAGGTTAATAATATTGCAGGAGCTTTACCTTTTTATTTAAAAAAAATCAAATTAAATGCAAATGGGACACTTGAGGAAGATATGATTTTGAAATCAGTATGGTATTATGATTTTGGAAAGCAAGGTATTGAATTTTTGAAAGGACTTGAAGAAATTCTATATGCAGAGATTTATGCAGTAAAAAAACATTTGGGAATAGATTATGAACAACAGATATTAAGATGGATAAATTCAAAAGGAATGTGATTTTAAAAAGGAAACAGTTGCTTTTTTTATTTATTCTATTAATAATTCTATATATTTGTTTTAATTTATAAAACGTGATCTGGCAACTTTTTACACTTAATATGTATAAACAATATAAAAGATACTATTATACAAATAAATTTTAGAAAATATGAAAATTAAGAAAAAAATTGTACAAATCCTGGGTCCAACAGGTGTGGGGAAGAGTGAAATTGCTATAAGATTAGCAGAGGAAATAAAAGGAGAAATTATTTCCGCTGACTCAATTCAGGTCTATAATGATTTTGATATAGGTACGGATAAGATTAGCTATAAGAATATGAAAGGTATTCCTCATTTTTTGATTGATATAGTAAAAGATTGTTCTCAATTTAATGCATCAAGTTTTTTAGATATGTCCTATAAAATTTCAGAAGATATTATAAATAGAGGAAAAAAGCCTATTATTTGTGGGGGTACTGCACTTTATTTAAAAACAATGATAAAAGGTATTTTCCCGGAGAAAAAAGAAAAAAAGGTTTCGAGAGAATATTTAAATGATATTGTTAACACAAAGGGTCTTAAATATTTATGGGAAGAGTTGGAAAATATTGACCCGTGTTATGCAAACAAGATAGGTAAAAACGATAGGAAAAGAGTTGTTAGGGCAATGGAAATATATTACAATAATGGAGTCCCTCCATCAGAGATATTTAAACGAACAAAGACTCCATATAAAGATTATAGTTTTATTAGAGTTGGATTATTAATGCAAAGAGAAGAGCTTTATAAAAATATTGAGTATAGAATCGAAAGGATGATTGAAAATGGACTTGTTAATGAAGTAAAATATCTAAGATCTAAATATCCTTTAAGTTGTCCTCCTTTTAAATCTATTGGATATAGAGAAATATTAATGTTTTTGGATAATGAAATTGATTTTGAAACTGCTAAAAAACTCATAAAACAACATTCAAAAAATTTTGCAAAGAGACAGCTGTCCTGGTTTAAACAGGAAAAGGATATCAATTGGTTTAAACCGGAGAATTTTTTTGATATTGAAGGGTTTGTTAAGAAGAACTTATGGAAAGATCAATAATAGCTGGAATATTTAAACCGGAGCAACATAAGTATGAGATTGATTATATTCTTGAGGAGGTAAAATTATTAACAGAAAGTGCTGGTTCAAAGGTTTATGATTTATTCTATCAGAAAAGGAAATCTTGTGATAAAAAATACCTTATTGGTAAAGGAAAAGTTTTAGAAATAAAAAAACTAATAAATCTAAAAAATATTGATTTAATTGTATTTTATAATTACCTTAATAATACCCAACAGAGAAACCTTGAGAATTATTTCAAAATTAAAGTTATTGATAGAACAAGATTAATACTTGATATTTTTGCGACTCGTGCAAAATCTATTGAGGGTAAGCTTCAGGTTGAACTCGCTCAGTTACTATACCTTCTTCCTAGATTGACTGGCAAAGGAGTTGAACTATCCAGATTGGGAGGCGGAGTAGGAACAAGGGGACCTGGAGAGACAAAATTAGAAGTAGATAGAAGAAGAATAAAAAAAAGGATTTCAGTTCTTAAAAAGAGGTTAGTAAAGGTTAGAAAGAACAGAGATGTTCAAAGAAAGGGAAGAAAATCTTATCCTGTACCTGTTGTCTCTCTTGTTGGGTATACATCAGCAGGTAAATCAACTCTTTTTAAACAATTAACATCAGAAGATGTACCGATTTCAGAGAAATTGTTTTCAACTTTAGATCCTTTATTGAGGCGTGTGAGTTTGGGTGAAATTAAGACAGGATATTATTTCTTATTATCAGATACAGTTGGTTTTATAAGAGATATGCCAGGGGAACTCTTACAATCCTTTAAAGCTACTTTTGAGGATATGATTCAATCAGATATAATTTTGCATATAGTTGATGTTTCAAATTCTGAACATTTAAACCAGAAAAGGGAAGTAGAAAAAATCCTTGAACAGATAAATATATCAAATATAAAAGTAGTTACAGTTTATAACAAAATAGACTTATTAGAAGATTATTCGAGTTTTTTAAGCCAATCAGATAAAAATGAGGTATTTATTTCTGCAAAAGAAAATATTGGAATATTGAAATTAAAAAAAATTATTTTTAACAAATATTTTAAAGATTATGAAAGATATATGATAGCTATTCCTGAAAATGTATTTAATATTAATTCAATAAGAAAGTGGTCAATAATAGTTAATCAATCAAAAAAAGATGGTTTAATGTATATTGATGTTTTAAGTTCTAAGAAAAAAATGATAAAATTCAGACAGAGATATGGAGGTTATGTGAAATGAGATTATTTATGGCATTTATTTTGGTCCTGTTTTTAACAGGATGCAGTAGAGTAATTCAAGTTAGAACAGACATTAATATTCCTGAATTAAATAGTTCTGAATACCATGATTCTTATTATATAGATGGGTGGAAAAGTCTAAAAGCGGGAGACCCTAAACAAGCAATCGAATATTTTGAGAAGAGTAATTTAGAAGATGATAAACTATATGTTGGTTTTGGATATGCATTTTTAGCTCAAAATAAATTAAATCTTGCAAGACGGAATTTTAAGTTAGCTCTTGAGTTAAACCCTGATTCTCTTAATGCTGAGTTAGGCCTTGCTTCTATGTATGAATTAATGAAAGATAAAGAAAATGCATTTAAAATATACTCAAGGCTGCTTATAAAATATCCGGATAATATCTGGATAAAAGTGAGGTATGAGTATATTAAATCTACTCAAACCGAATATTTTCTAAGGAAAGCAGAAGCCTTTAAAATTGAGAACAGAGATAAAAAATATATTCAGTCATTAGAAAATGCTTCAAAGTATTCTCCTGAAATAATTGATTTGAAGCTAAAGATTGCTGATTTTTATTATAAAGCAGGAGAATATGAAAAGTCTTCGTTGTATTATGAGGAAATTCTTGAAAAATTTCCTAACAAAGAGGATATATTGTTTAAACTTGCTGAAAATTATGAAAGAATGAAAAAAATTGATTCTGCTATAATAGTGTATAAAAGATTAGCAGAATTAAAACCTGGTGATATTAACATTACAAATAAAATAAATGATTTGAAAGTAAAGTTCTATGAAATAAAATTACCTCTAAAATTTAAAAACATATTTTTTAAGGATGATATAAGCAGAGAGGATCTTGCTGCATTAATAGGGTATTATTTTGATAAATATTTAACAGTTGAGAAAACCCCTCTTATAATAACTGATATAACTGGATCTTATGCAAAAGATTATATAATAAAATTATGTACTCTTAACATTATGAAACTAAGGGCTGACCACAGTTTTGGAAGATTTAAAAATATTAAAATTACAAGAGGTGATTTTGCAGTTGTTATTCATTCTTTAATAATGTATTTAGAAAATTACGGTTTAGATATAAGATTTACTCCTTATGAAAACATAGTAGAGCCGCCAGATATATCTCCTCTTCATAAAAACTATAAAATAATAAAGTTTCTTATAAATTCTCAAATAATGAGACTTGATGCTGAGAATAAATTTAATTCCACACTTAATATATCTCCAGCTGAGGCTTTTACATCAATTAAAAAGATTTTAAATAGTATTGAACAGTAACAATTTTATATAAATCACCTATTATTTTTTCATGTCTTCCATAGACATTTTATCTTTTTTAGTATAGCCTGGAGGAACTGAATATACTTTAGGACCAGCTGG
>JAUWNT010000175.1 GCA_030612495.1 Candidatus Aminicenantota bacterium | reverse complement strand
GAGACGAACACTGAACGCCCGGCTTTTGTAAATAGTATATATATGACTATAAGTTTCGGTGTTAGTTCTTTGATGGTGCTGTTTGTCGGTATTTCAGGTGATAAAATCGGGCTTGAATTGACATTTAAAATTTGTGCAATACTGGCATTTTTGTCAATACCTTTTATATTTATTTTGCCAGGGAAAGCAGAAAACAATAAGGAGCTAATTTAAATGTATAAACATCTGTTTGGACCAGTGCCATCACGCCGTTTGGGAATGTCATTAGGAGTAGACTTAATTCCGCATAAGACATGTACTTTTAATTGTATTTATTGTGAATGCGGGCCTACTACAAACTTAACTACAAAAATAGAAGAGTATGTTCCTTTTAATGAAGTTATAAAAGAACTAAAACATTTTTTTAAAAACAACCCTGTTCCTGATTATATTACTTTCTCTGGTGCAGGTGAACCAACTCTTAACTCCAGTATAGGAGAGGTATTAAAATTCATTAAATCAAGCTGGCCTAATACTCCTGTTGCTGTATTGACCAATGGAAGTTTGTTTTCCGATAAGAAGGTGAGAGCAAAGCTTTTAAAAGCAGATCTTGTTTTACCATCATTAGATGCTGCCTCGGAGTTAACATTTCGCAAGATTAACAGACCATTTCACAAGCTCAGACTTAGTGAATATATACAGGGGCTTGTAGATTTTAGAGGGGAATTCAATGGTAAGATATGGCTTGAAGTATTAATTCTTCCCGGGTATAACGATAATATTAGAGATTTGGAATTACTTAAAAAAGCATTTGAAAGGATTAACCCTGATACTGTTCAATTAAACACTTTGGATAGACCCGGAATAATAAAGGGTTTAAAGGCGGCAGGAAGAAAGAAACTACAGGAGATCGTGGATTTCTGGGATCTTGACAATGTTGAGATTATTGCAGCAGTACCTGAACGAAGAGATATTAAATCGTATCGAGAGGATGTTGAAACCGCAATTCTGGAAACAATTGTGAGAAGACCCTGTACCCTTGATGATCTTGCAAAAATTCTCGGGATACATATTAATGAAATAAACAAATACCTTGGTGTATTGGAAGATGAAGATAAGATTGAAACTATTCAGCAGGAAAGGGGGATATTCTATCAAATCAAAAAATAGAATTAACAATAAACAGGAGGATACAATGAAAAAGATTCCCAGGGTTTTAATTTTAAGTGTTCTATTTTTGTTATCTAATTTTGTTTATGCTCAAGAATATAATCCTGTGGCTGATTCTGATGCAGTTGTTATTTTGAAAAATGCTCGATTCACAATATTGACTTCCGGAGTAATTAGAATGGAGTGGGCAGAGGACAGTGTTTTTGAAGACCATGCAAGTTTAGTATTTGTAAACAGGAATCTCCCTGTTCCAAAATTTAAAAAGAAGATTAAACATGGATGGCTTCAAATTAAAACTGACAAATTCACATTAAAGTATAAAATTGGTAGCGGAAGATTTACAGGCAAAAACCTTCAGATCGAGTTTGATTTTAACGGAATAAAAAAAGTATGGAATCCAGGAAAGGAAAATAAAGGCAACTTATCAGGAACTGCAAGAACATTAGATGGGTATGACGGGAATATTCAACATTGGTCTAAGAAAAAAATAGATTTGGGAAAGGGAATTATTTCTAAAGAGGGATGGGTATTGATTGATGATTCTGAAAGACCGCTGTTTGATAATTCGGAATGGCAATGGGTAATTCCAAGACCGGAAAAAAAACAGCAGGACTTCTACTTTTTTTGTTATGGATATGATTATAAAACAGCATTAAAAGATTATATAAAAATAGCAGGGAAAATTGCTTTACCTCCCAAATTTGCTTTTGGTATCTGGTGGTCTCGTTATTGGGAATACACTGATTTGGAATTACGTGAATTAATCAATGAATTTGAAATACACAATGTACCCTTGAATGTTCTTGTTGTGGATATGGATTGGCATATAACTACAAAACCCGAGTGGTATAAAAATGGGAAAAAAATACGTGATCAGGCTGGTCAAGAGGCTGGCTGGACTGGATTCACCTGGAATAAAAACTATTTCCCAGATCCAGAAGATTTTTTACAATGGACAGAGAAAAAAGGGCTCAAAGTATGTATGAATCTTCATCCTGCATCAGGAATACAACCTTTTGAGGATAAATATAAAGAAATGGCAAAAGCAATGGGCATTGATCCGAAATCTAACAAATATGTTCCATTTGATATTGTTAGCAAAAATTTTGCCAAAAACTTCATGAAAATCATCCTGCATCCTATGGAAAAAAACGGCGTTGATTTCTGGTGGTTGGATTGGCAGCAATGGAGTACTACAAATATAAGTAATGTTAACCCGACATTTTATCTTAACTATGTTTTTTTTAGTGATATGGAGAGGCAGAATAAAAAGAGGCCTCTAATTTTTCATAGATACGGTGGTCTTGGAAATCACAGGTATCAGATCGGGTTTTCAGGTGATGCTTTTATAAATTGGCGGTCTCTTGATTTTCAGCCCTATTTTACTGCAACAGCTTCAAATGTTTGTTTTGGCTTTTGGAGCCATGACATAGGCGGACATATGTATGGTGAAAGTTTTCCTGAGCTTTATACCCGTTGGATACAATTTGGTGTGTTTAGTCCGATTTTAAGAACACATTCCACAAAAAATGCTAACATAAAACGTAGAATTTGGGCTTATCCTTTAGAAAATTTTTATGCAATGCGTAATGCTTTTCTTCTCAGGCAAGCTATCCTTCCTTACATTTATTCTGCTGCAAGAGAAGCTTATGATACTGGTATCTCAATTTGCAGACCCATGTATTATGACTATCCAGAAGCAGAACAAGCATATAGTTTTAAAAACCAATATATGTTTGGCAATGATATGTTGGTAGCACCTGTTACACAACCAATGGGAAAGGATAGTCTGTTTGTCCAAAAAAAAATATGGCTTCCTAAAGGTAAATGGATTGAATTGTATTCAGGAACAATATTAGAAGGTGGTAAGGTTATTCAAAGAGCATTTGATCTGTACGAGATTCCAGTATATGTCAAAGAAGGTTCTATAATTCCTATGCAGTCCAATGTGAAAGGTTTAGGGGGAAAACCTCTAAACTCTATGGTTCTTAATATCTTTCCGGGAAAAACAGGTAATACAAAAGTATATGATGATGAAGGGAATAATAATCATTATAAAACAGGGGTCTATACATTTACAGAAGTCAAATTCAATAAGATAAATAACAGGAATATAAAAGTAGTAATAAAACCTGTTAAAGGAAAATATCCGGGGATGTTGGAATCCAGAGCTTATGAGTTAAGATTGCCTATATGTTTTCCTTGTGAATCAGTGAAAATTAATGGAAAAATCATTCCATATAAAAGAGATGCGAATGCTAATTCATGGGCTTACAATGGTAATGAATTTACAATACATATATTTACTTCTGAGTTCAGTGTTCATCAAAAAGTAGAGGTTGAAATCAAATCTCCCAAATATGACTTTAAATTACTTTCTAAAAAGAGGCAAAAGATAAAAAGGCTTATAAAATTTATGAAATTTTTAGCAAAAAACAATTGGGACAAGTCAAAATATTCAAATAATATAGTTGTTCATGCAGCACAAACAGGGCACAGGATCAGTCTTAATCCTCAAAATGCATTTTCAGAAATTCAAGGGTTTGATAAAGAGTGGAAACAGATATTGGAAATGATCGAAGCCTGTTCTTTAAAAGAATTAAAATATGTTCCTTATCTTGAATTACTAAAAATAAGTGATCAGGACAATCATCTGCTTTTGTAAATTATATTGCTCATCTGAAAAATGAAACTCTTAAAACTAATTTTAATTTTTATGACAGGAATTTTATTCTTTACCCTGTCAAGTACAGCAGAGGCAAATAATGCCTTATTTATCGCTCCCTCCGGAAATGATAGTTGGTCAGGGAAATTAAGCGAA
>JAUWNT010000086.1 GCA_030612495.1 Candidatus Aminicenantota bacterium | reverse complement strand
TTATGCTGGATTTGAATTTTGTTAGAAATAACCTTGAATTGGTGAAGAAAAAGGTTGAAGCAAAAAGGGTTAATTTTGATGAAGCATTGTTTTTAAGAATTGATAAAAAAAGAAGAAAATTAATAACTAAATCTGAAAATTTAAAGAGCAAAAAAAAAAAGATTGCTAAAGAAATTGGGGTTCTAAAAAGAAAAAATTTAAATACTGAAGATTTTGAGAAGGAATCCGTTGAATTATCTAAAGATGTCTCTATTATCGAAAAGGATTTGAATAAAGTTAAAAACGAATTTAGGGATCTATTATTTAATATTCCCAATTTATTTGACGATTCCGTACCAATTGGGGAAAACGAGTCTGGAAATGTAGTTGTTAGAGAATGGGGGCAAAAACCAGAATTTAATTTTAAACCAAAACCACATTGGGAATTGGGTGAAATAAATTCTTTTCTTGACTTACCCAGAGCAGCTAAGATGTCAGGCTCTAGATTTTCTATCTCTTTTGGAACTCTTGCAAAACTTGAGAGAGTTTTAATTAATTTTATGCTTGAAACTCATACAAAAAATGGTTATAGAGAGACTATACCTCCTTTTATGGTAAATGAAGAGAGTCTTATTGGCACTGGAAATTTACCGAAATTTAAGAAAGATTTATATAAAATAGAAGACTACAACCTTTACCTAATACCTACTGCTGAAGTTCCTCTCACAAATATCTATAGGGATGAAATTTTAAAGAAAGAAGAGCTGCCCAAGAAATATGTTGCATATTCCCCCTGTTTTAGAAGTGAAGCAGGTTCTCACGGTAAGGATATTAGAGGGATAATAAGGCAACATCAGTTCAATAAAGTAGAACTTTTAAAGTTTTGTACTCCAGATACTTCTTATGATGAGTTGGAGAAGCTTACTCGAGATGCAGAATCTATTTTGCAAAGATTGAATCTGCATTATCGAGTTGTTTTGCTTTGTAGTGGTGATATGTCTTTTACATCTGCTAAGACATATGATATAGATGTATGGATGCCAGCTAGAAATGATTATGTTGAGATATCTTCCTGTTCGAATTTTGAAGATTTCCAGGCAAGGAGAGCAAGAATTAAGTACATAGATTCTGAAGGAAGGAAATTTTTTGTTAATACATTAAATGGTTCAGGGCTTGCTCTTGGAAGAACAGTTGCAGCTATTATGGAGAATTATCAAATTGGAAACGGAAAAATTTTAATACCAGATGTATTAAAAGAATATTTCATGGGGGGTATCTATCTTTAATGCCTTATTATAAGTGTATATTTGTTAATGAAAATGGGAATTTTAGTGATAAGATTATATTTGCTGATAACAAAAATGATTTGGAAAGCAGATTTCAAAATGGAGATAAAAAATTAATTAAAGTAAAAAGGTTTTATTTTAAGATTTTTTCTACATTTAAAATTTTTTCGAGAAGAGTTAATTATTCGCAATTTTTACTTTTTAATCAAAAATTGGTTGTTCTTCTGGAATCCGGGACCTCTTTTATAAATGCTTTAAGAATTATTATAGCTAATATGAAAAAGAGTAATTTTAAAGAAATATTGTTAAAAGCGGAGTCTGACATTGAGAATGGAATTCAGATTTCAGATGCTTTTTGTTCAACTGAATTACCATTCTATAAAATATACAGGGCTTCTATGTTAGCAGGTGAGAAAAGTGGTGCTATAGAATCGATAATTGAAAAGTTTAATATATATTTAGAAAAGATTAATAATATCAAAAGGAAGACAATATCCAGCCTTACTTATCCAGTATTCCTTTTTATTTTCATGATCTTAATTATTTTTCTAATTATGATTTTTGTGATTCCCAGATTTTCTTCCTTTTTTGAAAGTTTTGAATCTAAATTACCAACAATTACACTAATTTTTGTTTCTATTTCTAATTGGTTAAAAGGGAATATATTGAGTGTGCTTCTTATATTATTAACTCTATATTTTTCTTTAAAATTTATTGAAAAATTTAATAAAAGAATAATTGTTTTTGATTATTTAAAGTTAAAAACCCCCCTTTTAGGGAAGATTATTCTTCAAAATTCAATGGCAGTATTTTCGAGGACCCTTTCTATATTAATTTCAGGTGGAATTCCCATACCTGAAGCAACTGAAATTGCAATTGAGACTTTCTCAAATAAATATTTATTTTCAAGAGTGAAAGATGTTCCAGAAAAGATAAAAAAAGGAAATTTATTATCTGATGTTTTTAAAGATATCGAAATTATACCTGGACTTATGATCGAAATTATAAAAGTGGGTGAATCCTCAGGTAATTTAAAGGATGTTTTAGATAAAAATGCAGATTTTTTTGAAAGTTTGATTGATAATAAGATTAATTCTTTAGTTTCTATTATTGAGCCAATCATTATTGTTGTTTTGGGCTTAGTTGTAGGATTTATGTTAATCTCTATTTATTTACCAATCTTTCAAACAGTTAAGGTGGTAAGATGATACAGAAGTTAAACCTTTCAAATATTAAAATTAATTATGATTTGTTAGCAAAATTTCCTGCTGAGTTTATGGTAAAGAATCTTTTCTTCCCCTTAAATGAAGAGGGCAATTCAATTGAAATAGTAATGCCTGATCCAGAAAATTTAGATAAAATTTCTATAATTGAAAATTTTGTTCAAAAAAAGGTCTTGCCTTTAAAGGCAAAAAAGGATGATATTGAGAGAATTTTAAAAAGAAGTGATATTTTTACTAAAGTACTTAAGGATAAAACCGAGAGTTTTTTCTCAAAGAGGAATCTTGAAAATTTAGAAGAAGAGAGCTTGACAATTGAAAAAATTACTGAAGAGGATGATTCAGTTATCAGGCTGTTGAATAATATCATTTTTTCTGCTGTAAATAAGAAAGCTTCGGATATTCATATTGAGGTTCATGTTAATTCTGTTATTGTGAAGTTCAGAATAGATGGAATACTACACCAGATTATGGAACCTCTTGATATAATCTATCATTTACCAATAATAACAAGGTTAAAAGTTGTTTCTGAACTTAATATTGCTGAAAGAAGAATCCCCCAGGACGGGAGATTCAGGATGAAATTTAAGCATAAGGCAATTGATTTCAGAGTTTCAATAATGCCTGGTATTTATGGCGAAAATGCAGTTATTAGGATTCTTGATAGAGAGATGATTACTGAAAATATCGGGGAATTGGATTTAATGAAGCTGGGGTTTTCTGATTCTCTTATTGAGAAAATTAATTATTATATAAGACAGCCTTATGGTATGTTCCTTGTGACTGGACCTACAGGAAGTGGTAAAACTACCACTCTTTACGCTGCATTGAATGAAATAAAAAGTCCTGAGGATAAGATAATTACAATTGAGGATCCTGTTGAGTACCAGATTGATGAAGTAACTCAGATTCCAGTTAATGAAAAAAAGGGTTTGACTTTTGCAAGAGGACTTCGTTCAATTTTAAGGCATGATCCTGATAAAATTATGGTTGGAGAGATTAGGGACCCAGAAACAGCTCAGATTGCAATTCAATCTGCTCTTACTGGTCATCTTGTTTTTACTACAGTGCACGCAAATAATGTGTTTGATGTTCTTGGAAGATTTATTCATATGGGAGTTGATATTTATAGCTTTGTATCTTCATTAAATTGTATTATTGCACAAAGGCTTGTAAGAAAGTTATGCCCTGAGTGTAAAAAAGCTTATAAGATTGAAGAAAAGGAACTTCTGTATAATAGAATTCAGAGAGAAAATATTGACTCGGAAATATATAAAGCAAAGGGGTGTCAGGAGTGTTCTGGAATTGGTTATATAGGAAGAACGGCAATAGGAGAAATTTTGGAATTAACAGATGAAATAAAGGAGATGATCCTTGATAAAAAGCCAACATCTGAGATAAAAAAGGTTGCTATGAAGGAAGGTATGATACCTCTTAGAAAAAAAGGCTTGGAAAGAGTCAAAAAAGGGGTTACTTCATTAGAAGAATTAAATAGGATTACAGTAAAAGAATGGGTATAGCTGAATTTTATTTAGGTTTTAAAAAGCCTTTTCAATATATTTATGCGGGTGAGAGTAACATTGATATTTTTAAAATCATAGAGGGAAATTTAAAAAGAACAAAAAGAGTTGAAAATTTAAGTATTTTAGATTTAAATGGTTATGATTTTCTGGATATTAAGAGAGAATTATCAGGAGTTGAAACCGGAATTGTTTTGAATTCCAGAAATTTTATTTTTAACATTTTTGAATTTGACAAAATCCCCATTAATGAAATTCGAAGGAGAGATATTATCGAATGGAGATTGAGCAAGGTTTTCCCTGAGAATATTGATCAGTATAAACATGATTATTTCAGATTGAATAAAAAAAGGGTATTATCTATTCTTTTTAAAAAGAGTTTTAAAGATGAAATAGAAAATTTATTTGAGAAAAATAATATTAGGCTTATATATATTGGGAATTCGACTATGGAGATTTTTAATAATCTTTCTAAAAGGAAAATATCACCAGATTTTTTTATTGAAATAGATGGTAAACTGGCAGTTCTTCTTTTTCAAAGTAATTCAATTCCATTTTATATTAGAAAGTTTGAAATAGAAAAGGCTAGTGATTTGATTAGAGAAATTTTGAAAACAATACATTTTGTCAGAGAAAATCATTCAAAAGAGCTTTACTCATATTCAATTGTTTTAGATGATAGTGATGTTGATTCGAGCCAGATTCGGGGCGAATTATCAACTGAGAATATAAAAGAAATAAATATTAGTAATAAGGATAATTTATTTTTACCAATATAAAAAATGAAAAAAATTAGATATAATATTGCAAAAAACAAAAAAATTGATTCTTTCAAATTCACCCTTTTTTCTGTAGGAGTTGTTATTATATCGATTTTGTTTTTTGTATTTGGAATTAAAAATTTATCACATAATACTAAAAAAAGGCAAAAAGATCTAACAGAATTGAGGCAGTTCAAATCAAGATTAGATGACATTTCAAATAAATCAGAGGAATATAATAGAAAAATAAATGAGATAAGAAGCAAATGGAACAAGCAGGTGGTTTTTTCAAATTTATTAATATCAAAAAAAAGTTTTTCTTTTTTAAACAAACTAAATGTTTTAGAGGATTTATTGCCAGAAGGTGTTTCTATAAATGAGATTAATATAAGCAATGATTCTAAATCAATTGTTCAAATGACTATTGTTGCACACCCTTTTTCAAAATCAATTGATGTTTTTAAACGATTTTCTATGTATAATTTAAATATAAAAGATGAAAAAGAGATAGATGGAACTTACAGAGCTAATTTAACTTTGAAAATAAAAGATGAAAAAAATTAATAGTTTAACTTACATTTTAGCGGGCATTTTTTGTATAAGCTTGTTATTTTTCCTTTTTTCCTTAACATATTACTCTATTGAAAAGATTTCAATAAAAAAATTTAAATCAAGATCTGAAGATATAAAAAATAGTGAAGCAAAATTTTTAAAATTGAGGAAATCTTTTAAAGAATGGGAAAATATAGATGATACTTATTCTAAATTTGAAAAAAAGCATTTAATAAAATTCAGTAAATTTTCTGATTTCAAAAATGAACTAAAAAGCTTTTTTAGAAACAATGATTTAAACTCATTTAGATTTGAATATAGAATAAAAAGCTTATTTAAAGGAAAGGTTGAAATATCAATGGGTTTTGATTTAACAGGATCCTATGAAAATTTAAAAAAATTTATTTTTGAGATTGCAAAAAAAGAAGAGATGGTCTTTTTTAAGAATATTCGATTAAAAAAAATAAAGTCGAATATAATGGGAAAATTTTCTATGGAGGGCTATTTTGTCAGGTAAGCCTGTTCTCTTAATTATTATTGTTTTAAGTTTTTTTAATTTTCTAAATGGAGAAATAATAAAAACATCTAAATTAAAAAAGAAAAATCCTGTTTTTTGTGTAAAAAGAAATATTTTCTTTCCTGATAAATCAAAAGTAGAAAATGTCTATCAAAAATTGCAGGTTAAACCCAAAATTCAAGCTAAAAAGGAAGAAATAAAGAAAAATCTGGAGAATGAGATCCGGGATAGTGTGTTTTTTGAGGGTTATGTATTTAAAAAAAATCAAATTTATGCTCTTATGAGTGTAAATGGAGAGTTTTATGTTGTTAAGAATGGGGATGTAGTATTGGAGAAAATTAAAATTATTAATATAAATAAAAAAATGCTTTTGATTGAGGTTGAGTCTATAGAATTTAAGATTTTATTGAAGGGAGCAAAAAATGGTTAAAAATAAATTTTATATAATTATGTCTATTATATTGAGTTTTACATTAATTATTTTATTAAATAGTTGTGCTTATAATGCTAAGAAAGTAAAAGGAATCTCTGATTTAAATAGAATTGGAGATTATGATAAAAGGCTTGAGTATTGTAAAGAATTGGCAGTAAAATATCCCAAAAGTATGGAGATTAAAACACTACTGTTTAGGGCAAAATTAAATAGCTATTATTATCATCTTTCTCTTGCACGAAATTTTAAAGAAAGAGATAAGAAGGATAAGGCGATTGAGCAATATAAAATTGCTTTAAATCTGTTCCCAAATAATAAAAAATTGAAATATGAATTTGACTCTTATTTGAACCCTCTAATAGTTGGAAAGCAAAAAACATTCAAATCTACTATAGAATCTCCTGTAAAATTGAATATTAACTTAGAAGAGAAAATAAGTTTGGATTTAAGAAGCACACCTATTACAAAAATATTTAAGATTTTTGGTAGATCGTATAATATAAATGTTCTTTTTGATAAGGATTTCAGAGACTTTGTTTATTCAATTGAGATAAAAAAAATCGGGTTTTATGAGCTTTTGAATCAATTATGTTTGATTTCAAATGCAAGATATAGAATTGTTGATAGTTCTTCTATTCTTATATATTCAAATACTACATTTAAAAAAAGATATTTTGATTTAAAAGGCATTAAGGTTTTTTATTTGTCCAATATAAAAGCAGAGGATGCAAAAAAACTGGTTATAAGTGTTTTTAGAGATCAGCAGATTATGGCACAGGATGATCCCAATCTAAATGCTGTAATTATTAAAGCTTCAGATAGGACTTTGAAAGATATTGAAAGATTTATAGGTCAGATTGATAAGGAAAATAGCGAGGTTGAGATTGATGTTGAAATACTTGAAATAAACAGAAATTTGTTGAGAAAAATCGGGTCTGATTTTGGGCTTAACACTCTTAATTTTTCAATGGGAAATGAAGGTGAAGGGGGGAGTATAAATTCAACAATTAATGTAAATCAAATTAATGATTTGAACTTCTTTATGACAATTCCAACAATAGCGATGAATTTTCTTGAAACTGATGATAATAATAAAATTTTAGCAAAACCAAATTTGAGGGGAATTAATGGCCAGGAGATTAAATTTATGGTGGGTGATGAAATACCCATACCTCAAACGCAATGGCAAGCTATGGCAGCAGGAGGTATTAATAATACACCTGTAACAAGTTATAATTATAAAAATGTTGGAATTGAGTTGAAATTAACTCCTTTTATTCATGCGAATAATGAAGTGACATTAAAAATGAAAGTAACTATGAACTTTGTTTCTGCATATGTTAATGCATTTCCTGTTCTGGGTAAGAGGGAATTGGAGAGTGTAATTAGATTAAAAGAGGGAGAAACAAGTATAATTGGTGGATTTATAAGAGATGAAGTCAGGGGCTCTTTAAGTGGGGTTCCTGCTATGTCAAAAATTCCAATTCTTGGGAAATTATTTGGAAATTCTGAGAAAAAAATTAAACAAACAGACCTTATTTTTTCTATAACTCCAAGAATAATAAGAAAGATAGATTTAGATAGAAGTGATTTAGACCCAATATGGGAAAATTTAAGTACTAATATTCAAAATTCGAGTAAACCATCTGCAAGGCCATCATCTCCAAAGTTAAGTGAATCAAGAAGAAATAATGTAAATTTATTAATAATCTCTCCATCCAGAAGAAGAGTTGTAATTAATAGAGATTCTTTATTTACAATTAGAATAAATTCTAATTCAGAGATTTCATCACTTTCAATTGGGGGGTCAGTTTCAGGGGGCAAAGCAGTAATAGGTGAAGTAAAAACAGATTTTTTTAAGAAAGATGATGTGAAAGTTTTAAAAAATTATTCAAATAATTCTTTTGATTTAGGTTATTCTTTTTTAGATAAACCTATGAAAAGAGGTATTCTTGCTCAAATTAAAATAAAATTTGCGGAAAAAGGTAAATATATTTTTACAATAAATAGTATCAATGCTTATTCGAAAGATAGGAAACAAATTACTATTGAAAGTTCCCCTGTTGAAATTGAAGTTTACTAATTGCTGAAAAAGTTGTATTTAAACTTTGTGTTTTTTTTTAGATACCTTATAAGAAGTATGGATACAATTTTCCCCTTACACAACCTTTAAAAATCATTCATATTTGTTTAATATAAATTACAAAAATTTATAACACTATTAAAAGAATATTCCAAAAGGTTAGTGTAAGGGAATATTGATTTAAATCTTATTTTACGGTTTCTTTTAGAGCTTTTCCTGGTTTGAATACAGGAACATCTTTTGCTTTAATGGTAAGTTTTTCTCCGGTTTTAGGATTTACACCAGTTCTTTGTTTCCTGTGAGAAACAGCGAAAGTTCCAAATCCAACCAGGGTTACTTTACCTTTTCTTTTTAGCTCATTTGATACTGTGTCAATAAAAGAATTGACTAATTTTTCGGTATCTGCGATTTTTAGGTTTGCTTTGTCAGCAATTGATTTAACTAGTTCATTTTTATTCATTATACCCTCCGACAAAATTTTATTTGAAAGAAAAACGAAAGTCAAGCTATAATTTGATTTTTTGGGCTTTTTTTATTATTTTTGCCTTTTTTTAGGGGTTTTGGGCTTTTAAATTGTTTGTCTTTTGACATTTCGACTATTTAATTTTTACTTTTTTAACTCAAAACTCAAAATTAATGCTAAAATGAAAGACCTGTACCCCAATTTTACACTTTTTTCTTAAAAATATGCGGAAAATGGGTTATAATAAATACTCAGTTAATTTTCTTGGAAAATTCATTCCATCTGTTTTCTGATACGATATCCCACCAACCTTCTCCCCGTGATTCTACAATTTTCTTTACCTCACGCTTCAAAATATATGTGTTAACAGACTCTAATGAGGCACTGATACCGACAAATAAAACACTTTCATTTTTGTTTATATATTTTATTTCGGTGGCCTATGTACATGATGTTTATCTCTTTCTCATTTTCATTGATAGTATAGATAACACGGAAATCTCCAATACGAAAACGATACATTCCCTTAAACATCCCCTTTAACGGTTTACCTAATGAGCCTGGCTCTT
>JAUWNT010000085.1 GCA_030612495.1 Candidatus Aminicenantota bacterium | reverse complement strand
ATTTTATTCTTTTTATCTGGAAAAATCCTTAAATTCAAAATTTTTTCGGCCATAAATAAAATCTCTTTTTCTTTATCACCCTTTTCAATTCCAACAAATACAAGTAACCCCCTTTCTATGTTTGCAATAATTTTCCCTTTAATCTCAACTTCAGCATTCTTTACTCTTTGTACAACAACTCTCATTTTTTACTCATTTAACATTGGGTAATTCTCTTTTCTTACATTCTTTCGGAAGATTAAAATAGATATTTTTTAACAATATATCAGAATTAAAATCAACAAAAAGATCTTTTTTATTTTTCTCCCGCGTAGAATTATTAAAATATTGCGATTTCCTAAAGTCTTTAAAATAAATTTTTATCTCCATCCAGAAAATATGGCTAACATTGCCCAGGGAAACACTTATTTTATCTCCTACTATATAATATTTTCCCCATGTAATATGGTTAATAAAGTTGAGTGAACTTTTCATGTTACCTGTAAAACATAAAAAAACTCTATAATATTTCAGACCCTTCAGCTTTACAAAAAATTCATCTTTAATCAAGGAAGAAGCCTTATTATATTCTTTTTCTATATTTTTTAGTTGTAACATACAAAAACTTAAAAGATAATGAGACTTCTTTCCATTTTTTGAAAAAAATCTAGAAATTGCATTAAGTTTTTCAAGATTGGATACATAAGCCAAACAATCGACACCATCTTTTTGTACTAATTTTTGGAAATAAAGAAAATTCTTCTCCAATAATTCAGTTAACTCTCTTCTTGTTCTTATCTTTGGGATACGATGTTTCAACTTTAAATTTTCTTTTCTAAAAATATCTTTCTCTTTATTATTTAAAAAAGAAAAAACACGATTTTGTTGGATATTATCTCTTACTTTTAAATTCAGATCTTTCAATTCTATTTTACTCTTATTTATAAGTTTAACATCAGGAATAAATATATAAATAAAAAAGAAAACAATAAATAGAATAAAAAATAAGAAAGAAAATATTTTTATATTAAAAGACTTTATCTTCATTCAATATCTACCTCTCCGCAAATATAGAAATCCGGACTTTTCTTGTTTATATCAAATTTTGAGAGAGAAACCTGCATTACATTATCAAATTCTTCTATTTTATTTAAAAATTCAATAAGCCTGGACTTAATATTTTTATGTTTATTTGATTTAAACTCTCCAAGCAGAGAAAAATTGAATTTTTGAAAATCAGGTTCTATTTTGAGTTTTTTCAATTCAATATCTTCCAAAGTAACTAAGTTTAAAGCTCTTATGAAATCTGACGTAGAATAAGAATATTTCAAAGGATAATTCAAAAAAAAGCTTGTTTTTAAAAATTCAACCCTTTGATCTATTGTTTTCTTTATCTTTGGAGAACTTAAAATAAATGAAAAACTTGATCTCTTAGCTTTAGCAATTTCCCTTTTGTATGATGATTTAATCCTGTTTAAATGAATTGTAATTGCAATTAATATAAATAAAATTATAGTAAAAAAAATAGTAATTCCGATCCAATTCTTAAACCCTTTTTTCCTCATTTAACCAATATAGCATAATAAAACTTATTGCTCAACTTCTATATTCAGTCATAGGTTAAAAACTTTTTTAGAAAGCAAAAAACATGTACAAATTTTAATTGCTACTAATTAACAGCCTTATTCACAGCATCCTTTAATTTTGGATTCACTTTAATATTATTAGATTCAGCTAATTTTAAATATTCCGATGCTCTTTTGTATTGTTTCCCCATATAAAAAAGACTTATAAGATTATTGTAAGCCTTGCTATGCTTAGGATTTATTCTTATTGCTTCAACATATTGATTTAATGTTTCTTGAAACTTCTTTAATTTAAAATAAACATTACCATGAAAGAAAAAGAACTCTGCCTTGAGATTTTTCATTACAATTTGAGAATCTTTAAACCTTCTCTGCATACCATCCATTTTTTCTCGCGTTTTATTCATTGCAGTACGCATCTGGTTCCTGCCCTCATCAGTAGAAGCATAATTTGATCGATTTCTCAACTCTTTCATGTTCCCTCTTAGTATATTCAAATTCCTACGCTTAGAAATAAATACTGCTTTTACAAAATCTTTGTAAGTGGATTTAGCTTTCGCAATATAATCTAATGCTCCTTGTAAATTTCCATTATGATAATACCCCTTTGAAAGATAGAAATATGCATTCGAATGGTTTGGAAAATTTTCAATGCATTTCTTAAAATTCTTTTCTGCCTTTTTATAATTCTTCTTATAAAACTGTGTCTCTCCCTTTTCAAAAAATTTGTTTGCTGATTTAAAATCTTTTATAAGCTTATTCTGCTCTTTTATAACATTCTCCTGGCTGAAATTAAAATTAGTCCAAAAGAAAAAAATTAATATAATTATAAAAACAGAAAACCTTGACCTGTTAAACTTATTTTTTTCTCTACAACTTGCATTACTTTTTCTCACTTTTCCTCCTCTTTATTAATAATTCTATACAATAAAAATAATACGTAGAATAGACAATTTAGTTTAATATGAATAGTATTTTATAACTCGTTCAATTGCTTTTTCACAGACTTTGCAGTAAGAAGTTGTACGAGTGCTGAACATTATACAATCAAGCATTGGACGAAAAAGGCCTTTTGATGAATACCCAGCTCCTTCAAAAGCACCCACTTTATCTTTATACTTATTATTTTTGAAAAAATCCTCTCTCTTTGAAAATTCTTGACCCATTTTATCAAGTTTCTCTTTTCCCCATGGAGTTGGTATTTTTATACCTTTTGTAACAAGGGATTTCCATTTTAAATTTTCAGGATCTAACAATGCTGTAATATTCGGCTCTAAAGGTTCAATACCTTTTGGATAAAAATCATTATAAGTTACTGCAGATGAATAATATTCATCTGCAAGTCCTCCAAAAGAATGCCCAAATTCATGAAGAAAGAGATACTCATTGGACTTTTCATTTGTTGTAAAAACGCAGTAAAAATTATAAATACCTCCACCGCCATAACGTTCACTATTAACCACAATTGCAATAGTATCATAAGGTACATGTGCTGTAATATCCCTCAGGCTTTTATTATCTTCTGTTAAAAGGTAGCGAGACAAACCCAATGAATTAAAAGATGTGCTAATACTCGTATTTTTAAAGACACCTAAACGCGGTTCATCTGTACCACTTTCCTGTGAAGGCTTACATACTGCATAAACATTAAAACTCTCTTTAAATCTTTTATATGGTTCATGCTCAAAAAATAAGCTACAAAGCCTTTGCACATCTTTTCTAAATTCGTCTTGTTCTTCAATACTAAATCCTTCGCCTACAAAAACAAGATCTACCTTTTTATGTGGATCTCCTTTTTTATTTATCTCCCAAACTTTTACACCATCTATAAGACTCTCTTTTATAATTCCAATACCATTCGGATTGATTTCTGTATTAAATAGAGATTTTAAATCATTATTTTTCCCTCTATATTCAATTACAAAACGTATTTTTTCTTTTGGATAAGGTATCATAGCAGTTTCATGAAAAGTACGCATTATTCCTTTTCCCGCCAAATCCGTTGTTTTATATTCTCCAAAATAGCTGTTAAATCCTTTAGAATAAATAAGGCTTTTTGATTTAACATCATATATTTTAATAAAATAACGTCCATTATTAAAAGGATAAATAAGGTTATGCATACTTCCTGCCCAAATCCCTTGCTGATAAACCTTATCCAGAGAAATCCATTCATTCTGAGCATCCCCTGAGTGGAAGTAATCTATTCTCATAGTATTATCAATGAAAAAGTCATCGAATTTTAAAACATCAGACCCTGCAAAATTAAATAAAAAAATAGAAAAAATTAAAAAAACAAAGCTTCTTATCTTCTTCATTCAAACCTCCAAAAACTCAATATTCACTTTAATATAGAAAATAATTTATGTCAAATTATAGATATTATATATTATTTTATTGAAAATATTTTATTTATAACTTATTATTCTAAATGGAGACTTTAAAATGATAAACAAAAAACAATATTTTCTTATTATTGTTTTCCTGATATTTCCAATTCTTATTCTTCCAACTCAAAAAAAAATTATTTACTCTGGAATGAGTTATTTACCTAAAACACTTGATCCAGCACAAGCATGGGATGACACTTCATTTTTTTTTACTGTTAATATATTCGACACATTAGTCAAAATAAATCAAAAAACATTTAAAATTGAACCTTCTCTTGCTACATCATGGGAAAAGAAAGAAAATGGAAAGACCTGGATATTGAAACTTAGAAAAGGAGTAATATTCCATGATGGATCAGATTTCAATTCTGATTCAGTTGTCTTTTCATTCAAAAGACAGATGGATAAAACATTTAAATACAGATATTATGATTTCCCTATGTTCAATGAGATATTTGAAAATATCAAAGATGTGAAAAAGATAGATCAATATACTGTTGTTTTTTATTTGAAGAAACCATTTTATCCATTCCTTTCAACTCTTACATGTTCGGGAGCATCAATCGTATCTCCTTCAGGGGTAAAAAAATATAAAGAAAAATTTCATAAAAACCCTATTGGCACAGGTCCTTTTATTCTAAAAAAATGGGAAGAAAACAAACAATTAACCTTAAAGGCAAATCCAAAATACTGGGGAGGTAAACCTGAAATTGATGAATTTATAAATATAATTAATCCAAATATCGAAACACTGCACAACTTATTCCAAAAAAAAAAAATAGATATTCTTTTTACCTTTTCAATATCAAAGCTTATGGGTTTAAAAAATTTGAAATGGGTTAATATAGACTATTTTCCAACATTTTCAACAAATTTCATTGCTTTTAATTTTAATAATAAATATCTAAGAAATAAGAATATTAGAAAGGCTTTCTGCCACTTATGGGATAAAAAAACTTTAAAATATGTTTTTCAGAATACATATTTTTCTATGGACTCCATTATTCCCCAGGGAATGTTAGGATATTCAAAAAAAACAGTAAAAGAAAGTTTTTCAATAAGCAAAGCAAAAGAACTTATAAAAAAAGAAAAGCTTCCTTTAAAAATTAGTTTTAATTTCCTTCTTGAAAACAGTTCTATGTTAACCCTCCAATTGATCTCTTTATATTCAAAAAATCTAAAAAAAGTTGGCATTGAGCTCAAAATACACAATGTACCAGGAAAAGAATATCTAGAAAGAATAAAAAAAGGAGATTATGATCTGACTATCTCAGGTTGGATTGCTGATTATCCAGATACATCCAGTATTATAAAACCCCTATTTTCAGAAAAACTTCAGAAACAAGGTTTTTCTAATTTATCTTTATGTGGAAATAAAGAGATTCTAAAAGATTTAGATCTAGCCTCAAATACAAAAAGTTTAAAAAAAAGAGATGAATTATACAGGAAAATAAATAGAATTATAAATGAAGATGTACTGTGTATACCAATTTTTCAGGATAAAGAAATAGTAATATACAACAATGAGAAAATAAAAATGATATATATCAGCCCATTGGGCAATATTACATTTTTTGATATAAAAAAAAGATGAAAATAAAATCAAAGTTTTTCCTCTCTTTCATCCTTATTGCGGTTATCTCAGCTCTATTAGCCACCTTTTCAGCAATTTATTCTATTTCTAAAAAATATGAAAATATAGCAATAGAAGAAGCAATTTCAAAAACTCATGCTGCAGAAAATTTCTTTTATGAAAATCTTGGCAACCTGACCCGTAAAGCAGCATTTATCTCAGAATTAAGTGAAATTATTGATAATATTGAAAAACCAGAGGAGCTTTCCATTGATTTAGAGAATAAAAGCTTCTTTCTAAATAATATCAATGCAACAATCCTTGATCCCAATTTTAATACCATTGTTTCTTTTAATAACTCTTCATCTGATAGTTGCATAAATAAAAATAATACTATTAAAATCCCACTCTTTGGCAAGCAGAGAGATCCTCTAATCAGAGATGCGGGTATATTTGAAATTAACAATAAAATATATATTTTAGTTATATCTCCAATTGTTGACCAAAAGACCTTTGATTTTAAAGGATATCTTTTTTTTGAGTTATGCTTGAATTCTGAATTTGCTGATCAATTAAAGGATAAAACAAATGGAGATATTGTAATAATTTCAAATAGAGAAAAACTTGCATCAACATTTCAAAATACAGAAGGAAGACGATTTTTCCCAAAAATTCCTAAAATTTCAAAAGACAAAATGGAAAAATTAACTATTCTTAATGAAAAATTCTTAATTGAGTGCTTCCCAATAATAAGCTACTCGGGAACTAATATAGGTAAAGTGTTAGTTTCCGTAAATATAAATGATATCACAATTGCAAAAAAACATGGAATCCTAAATATTTTATTTGTGTTGTTAATTGTAGTTATATTAGTGATTTTTATTAGTTTTTGGCTCGGGAATAAATTAACCAAACCAATTCTTGTACTTTCAGATGGAGCTAAATCAATATCAAAAGGGAAACTTGATATAAAAATAAAACCTACATCAAAAGATGAAATTGGTCAATTAACAAAATCATTTAACAAAATGGCTGAATCAATAAAGAACCAGAGGGAAGAAATTCTGGATTTAAAAATATTTTTTGAAAAAATCATTGAAAATTCTCCTTACGCCTTATTTATATGTGATGCATCATCAAACATTGTTACAATTAACTCAGCTGCAAAGAAAATCTTTGAGGTTAACCAAAAAGAAGTAGAAAACAAAGAGCTTTTTACAATAATAGAACTTCCTCAATCTATAAGGGCAGAATACTTCACTGTACTCTTGAGTGGTCAACCAAGCTTTTACGATAAATATCCTTTAATAATGAAGAATGGAGAAGAAAAAATCGTAAGACTTACATTTTATAATATAAAACTTAAAACCAAAAGTATGGTTGCAGTTCAAATAGAGGATATTTCAAAGCAATTAAGGACGGAACAAGAGCTTATTCATGCACAAAAACTCGGAACTTTAGGGGAGATGTCAAGTAAATTCACACATGAGTTCAATAATCTAATTACTGGAATTATGGGTTATGTTGAGCTTATAAAGAACAAAGTCAGTAAAAATAGTGAAATTTATAATAAAATTGATGCTATTGGAAAAATATCAAAAAAGGCTAATGAACTTGGGAAAAATATCTTAGATTTTTCAAAAAAAGAAACTATAAAGGTAGAAAAAATTAATATAGGAGAATTAATATATTCAGTCTTAAGTCTTATTGAAAATACAATTCTTAAGAATATTGAAATTGAAAAAAGATACAGCAAAAAGATTCAATACTATATATATGGTAATAAAACAAAATTATTATTAGTACTTTTTAACACACTTTTTAATGCAAAAGATTCAATTCAAATAGCAGAAAGAGAAAAAGGCAGAATTGTTATAAGTATTGAACAATTTACTCAAGAACAGAATAAAATAAAGTTTATCAGAATTCAAATCTTTGATAATGGAACTGGAATAGAACCAAATATAATCGAGAAAATTTTTGAGCCATATTTTACAACAAAAAGAAAAAAGGGTACAGGTCTTGGCCTTTCCTATGTAAAACAAATTGTAGAAGAAAATAGAGGAGTAATATCAGTAAAAAGCAAACCAGAGGAAGGAGCCACTTTTATCTTTGATTTTCAGGAATTTGAACCCAGTTAAATCATATAGGAAAATCACTATTAAATAAAAATTTTAAGCGTAAACCTTCTTGTTTTTTTATTGTTGAAATTTACTTAAATATAGATTATATTTAATCTATGAGATTTTCTATGAAAAAGATTTTTTTCATTATCCCTCTCTGTATCCTATTCTTTTTTAATCTATACTCTTCAAAAGATACCATTATTTACGTAAGGACCATTGATTCAGCATCTATAGAACCTGGCAAGGCAGATGATTATTATTCGGATGAAGTTATATCAAATATATTTGAAGGTCTTGTTAGGTTTAAGAAAGGAACCCTTATTATTGAACCATGTTTGGCAACAACCTGGGAAGTTAAGGATAATGATAAAAGATGGATATTCAAGCTAAGGAAAGGTGTGAAATTTCATAATGGGGAAATTTTTGATGCAGGAGCTGTTGTAAAATCATTCAAGAAAAGAATGGGGAAATCCAAATTAGAGTATAAGAAATGGGAATATCTTCTTTCATATATAAAAGATATTAAACTTATAGATAGATATACAGTTGAGATAGTTTTAAATAAGGCCTATGGTCCGTTTTTATCTGCATTAACAGATCCGGTTGCTTCAATAGTAGCACCGGGTTGTTATAAGGGTATAAATTTTAGGCCTATTGGTACTGGACCATTTAAATTCGAAAAATGGGAGAAGGGCAAATATCTCATTATTAAGAGAAATGAGTTTTACTGGGATGGAAAGATAGAGCTTTCAAAAGTCACCTATAAAATTGTAAAAAGTGCCTACACTAAATTCCTTTATATTAAGAACAATATTGCTGATGTTTCAAAGATTCGTTCAGCAAAGGAATATGAAGAATTTAAGGGAAATAAAAAGGTTACATTTCTTTTTTCACCATCTTTTAGAATTCATTATTTAGCATTTAATACTAAAAAAGAGCCTTTTAATAAAGTTGAGGTAAGGAGAGCTTTTTGTCATTTAATTGATAAAAAGATGCTTATAAAACATGTTTTTCAGAATCTTGCCATACCAGCAGTCACACCAATCCCTCCATACCTATTTGGTTTTAATAAAAAGATCGTTGATTATGATTACAATATAGAAAAAGTCAAGGAACTGCTAAAGAAATCCGGGTTAGAAAATGGTTTTGAATGTTCGCTTTTTTATACAAAAACAAATATTGCTTTAAATAAAATAGTAAACATTCTAATAAAAAATGCAAGACCTTTAAATATTATTATAAAGAAAACTGCTTTACCATTTAATGAAATGAGAAAACGAATTGACAGGGGAGAACATGATATGGTTATAATGGGATGGATAGCAGGACCTGATCCAGATGTTTTTTTATATCCAACGTTAACAATGAAAAAAGGAAATAATAATAGAGCTTTTTATGATAATCCGAAGCTTACATCCATTCTTGAAGAGGCGAGAGAAACATTACAAAAGGAAAAGAGGATTAAGTTATATGAACGAGCACAGGAGATAATTCACAATGATGTTCCATGGAATCCGCTTTTCCATTTAAAATCAATCATTGTTTGTGATAAGAATGTAAAAAATTTGTATATTGACCCAAATGGATATTTAATATTTAAAAATGCTACAAAAATAAAATAATCCAAACCCCATGTTTCTAAACTTTTGTAAATTTCTTTGTTAAAATATAACTTATAAACTAAAAATTATTCAGAATCTGGTTTATCACTCTTTTTGTCAGTAACATCGATTTTCTCTGATTGTTGTTCAGGTTCTACACTTTTTATAACCTCTTTTTTACTGGTTATTGTAAA
>JAUWNT010000200.1 GCA_030612495.1 Candidatus Aminicenantota bacterium | reverse complement strand
CTCTTCACTATTTATTTAATTTTAAAATTATGTTAATATATAAGGTATATGGGTGAAAGATTGAAGAGATCATTTATTTTTATTATGTTATTTTTTCTTGGTATTGCCTGGTTATGTGTGGATATTAAAGCTGAGGATTTTTATGTAAACCTGTTAAAAGAGGGGGAGGCTTTTTATAAAGAGGGCAATTATGAACTGGCAATTAAAAATTTTAAAATTGCTGAATTTGGCCTTATTGAAGATAGAGAAAATTTAATTGAATTGTATCTCTTTTATTCCCTTTCTCATTTTAAGATGGGAAGAATAGAAGAAACAAAAAAAATCGTGGATAAATTTAAGAAAAATCTTAATATAAATGACTTATCTTATTTAGAAGTACCTCAATCCATAAAGGATGATTTTCAAATATTAATCTCAACACTTTTTAAAACTAAAGGAATAAAAAAAAGAGGATCTCAGAAAATTCAATTAAATAAAATTTATGAATTTGAATCTATTTTCAGAGATACCCTTGAGAACCTGAAACATAACAAGCTTAAAGAGGTTGAGAAGAATATAAAAAGACTTAAGAAAATAGATAAGAAAGATTTGAGAATTCAGTATTTGAATGGATATATTGCTTTTCAAAAAAAGAAATATGATTCTTGCATTTCTTTATTAATAAAGATATATGACTCAATCGAACCTGAATACAAAGATGATGTGTTCTATTATTTAACATTATCAAATTATTATGCAGGAAATTATGGTCAAACTCTGGCTTTTTTTCAAAAGATTTCGAAAAAAGAGGTTCAACTTCAACTGAATGGTATTATAAAAAAGGTTATTCAAAAAAGGGAGAACATAATCAATCAAATCGCTGTAAATACAAGCGATAAAAATCTATTGAAAAAAGCAGTTAAAGAATTTGTTGGAGATCAATTTCTTTTCTCAGATATACTAAAAAAAGCATTGAATATGAACAGAAATAATTGTGACGAAATTATTAATATGGTAAATCAATCTGTAAAAATTTCAAAAACATATAATCTTGAATTTATTTTAAATACTATAGATTATTTAGAACAAGAAAACAGAATTGAACAAGCAATTGAAATTATGAAAAAGTCAAAATTTTATAAAACCTATAATAAAGAGAATCTCGAGTTTTATTATAGATTGGCACAAATCTATTTTAAGAATAAAAATTTCAAAAAGGCTATGTCTCAATTTTTAAAAGTAGATAAATTGAAAAAAAAATATAAAAAAACAGATTATTATATTGACAAAATAAATAACATATAATAATATTAAAACAAAGGAGAGGTTAAAATGGCAAAAACACTAAGGATAGTGAGTTTAAGTATTGTAATATTATTTATTTTTAGTTTATTTCCTTCACATAGTTATGCAAATGAGATTGAAGAGGTTAAAGTTGGAAATTTAATGGGATTTCTTTATACAAAAGATTGTAAAACCCCTGTCAAAGATGCGCAGGTTATATTAACTCGTGTAAAGAGAGATAAAGAGGAAGAATATACTGGTGAAAAGGTATTTAAATCCAATATAACAGATTCGAATGGAGATTATAAATTGATTGATATTCCTGTTGGTAATTATAAGATTTCCATAAAACTTGATAATAAAAACTATAAAGTAAAGAAAATTGATTTTTTAGCTACAATAATTGAAGGGAAAACCTCATATATGTCATTTTGCCTGAAGATAAAAAGATCTGTTGCAATAATTATAGTTGGAACTTCAGCAGCTGCAGCATTAGGAGCTTCAGTAGTTACTGAGGAAGAGGAGGAAGCAAGCCCTACGAAGAAGTGAAAAGTAAATAGTAAGAAGTAAGTAGTAAGAAGTAAGTAGTAAGTAGTAAGAAGTAGGGATTTGATTTATCAAAACCCAAAGTAAAAAGTTTGTTTAACCAAAAACTTAAAACTCAACACTAAACACTAAATCCTAACCCCCAAATCCTAAATCCTATATCCTACATCCTACATCCTATTGCCTATTTCATCTTTTTCATATATAATTTATATATGTGTTTTATCAGGAAAGGCTTAATTGTAATTATTTTATTCTTAATTTCCTTGAACATCTTTTCTGAGGATTTTTTTAGGGTTAAGGAAAAAATAGTAAGAGAATCCTGGAAAAAAATCTCTTTTATCTATTTATATCCGAAACTTTCAATTAGAAACATTGGATATTCTAATAATATCTATTTATTGGAAAGAGATTCTGAACCTGATTGGACAGCGGATCTGGGTTTTCAAATGATTCTTTCTTCTATATTTTTAAACCGTTTTATCTTTCAGATAGATGAATTCCCATATTATTCATTTTATGCAAAAAATAAAAATGAGCGCTCATTTAATAATGAATTTAGATTTAATGTGTATTCATATGTCGGATTTTTAAATCTAAAATATCAATTTGAAAAGCTGTATATTAGACAACGTCCAACAGGCGAGTTTGGAAGGCGTGTTAGACAAAATCTTATTAACCACACTTTTTCTTTGGATTTTGGGAATCATAATACTTTTTTCCTGAGCTTATATTTAAACCAGAAGAGGATTAAATATTCGGAAGAACTTTATATTGATGAGTATAATTTAAGTAATTTTTTGAACCATAAAGAATATTGGGGCGGTATTGGCTTAAATAAAATCATATTTTCGAGAACTATTCTATCTTTAGATTTTGATTATTTCGAACAGGATTTTGATTATTCAAAAGAGAGGAATAGAATTGGGAAACAGGTTTCAATTGGGATACAATTTCCTGAGATAAGTAGTATAAGAGGTGGTTTTCAGTATGGAGTAAGGATTTATGAGCCTTCGAATCCTTTATATGAGAATTTTACAAAACCTTTTGGCTCAGGTGATATTTCAATAAAGCTATTCAGGCGCTTAAAGCTCAATTTCAATTATAAAATAGATAATATCTTTTCATATTGGCAAGTGAACTCAACATATAATCAAAAATCTGCAGGAGCAGGTATTGAATATTATTTTAGTAGAAAATTTAAATTAGGATATAGACATAGAGATAATAAATTATCTTTTATAGATTTGTATAAAGGAATAGAAATAAGAGAGGATAATTTTTATACAAACTCTGTTTATATTGGGATAAAACTATTTAAAAAAATGGGCATTGGTATTGAGTACTCCAGGTATAGGGGTGATTCAACAGAGCCTGGTTTTAAAAGGAGTTATGATTTTATTGGAGGTTATATTATACATGAATTTTAAAAATTTTTTATTAATATTTTTTATA
>JAUWNT010000229.1 GCA_030612495.1 Candidatus Aminicenantota bacterium | reverse complement strand
TAATTCTCTTTAATATTCTTCCTCAAGTTTCAAATATTTCCCTTCACATTTTTTATATTCTGCACCCAATGCATATAGTTTTAAGCGCAATTGCGACTGTTGCATTGTACAAGCTTCACAAACCAAAATCAAACCTCTTAATAGCAATTGTAATTGGCTATATAGGCTCAATCGGGATTGCTACATTAAGTGATTCAATAATCCCTTATATAGGAGAATTCTTATTTAATTTACCCAATAGAGGAATACATTTAGGTTTTATTGAAAAACCATTTCTTACGAATTCTGCTGCTTTCCTGGGTATTGCCATTGGATTTTTCAAACCAAAAACAAATTTTCCACATTCAGGCCATGTATTAATTAGCACATGGGCTTCCCTATTTCATATAATCATGGCAATAGGCCAGACAATAAGTTTCACCCTGATTATTGTAATCTTTTTATTCCTATTTTTCGCAGTATGGATACCATGCTGTACAAGCGACATAGTATTTCCTTTATTATTTGTTTCCACAAAAAATAAAAAAAAAGAAATTTTATAACAAATTAATAAATTTTAATATGATTTGTCTTTACTTATTAAACAGTTTCTACTAAAATTTCTTTCTGCTATTAAAGGAGAAAAAATGAGTAAAACATTTGTTGAAAAAATATTCACAAAAAAGGCTAAAAAAGATATTTGTGCAGGAGAAATAGTTTCAGTTGAACCTGACTTCGTAATGAGTCATGATAATGCAGCTGCAATATCAAGAACCTTTAAAAAGATTGGTGTTAAAAATGTCAAATATCCTGAAAGAGTTGTAATTATCCTGGATCACGAAATTCCAGCTCCAAAAGAATCATCCGCAACAAATCATAAAGAGATCAGAGAATTTGTTAAAGAACAGGGTATATCCAATTTTTTTGATATAAATAATGGGATCTGTCATCAAGTCTTTACTGAGCAGGGATTTGCACTCCCTGGCAAACTTATTGTTGGTTCAGATTCTCATACAACTACTTATGGAGCTCTTGGAGCAATGTCAGCTGGAATAGGACGATCTGAAGTAGCATCTATATGGGCAACTGGTGAGCTTTGGTTTCAGATCCCGGAAACAATAAAAATAATACTTAATGGTAAAATGCCTGAATATATAACAGCAAAAGATATTGCTCTATATATAATTGGTCAGATAAGATCAGATGGTGCTGACTATAAAGCAGTGGAATTTGTTGGAGACATTGTTTCACATATAAGCATTGCTGAACGAATGGTCTTATGTAACATGGCAGCTGAAATGGGAGCTAAAAATGGATATGTACAGCCTGATCATACAACCTTTGATTATATCAAAGAAAGAGCAAGAACAGAATATGAAACACTCTATTCTGATAAAGATGCAAAATATTATAAAACAATTGAATTTGATATATCTAAAATTTCTCCATCAATTGCAAAACCTCATACAGTTGATAACTATGCTCCTATTGAAGAGCTTGAAGGTAAAACAATAGATCAAGCATTGATTGGAACCTGCACAAATGGTAGATTAATTGACCTTGAGATGGCAGCAAAAATTTTAAAAGGTCGCAAAGTTAAGATAAGAACTCTCATTATCCCTGCATCCTGGAATATATATAGAGAAGCTATAAAAAAAGGGTTTATAGAAATATTTATAGATGCAGGAGCACTTGTTTTAAATCCTGGGTGTGGTCCATGCCTTGGAGCTCACATGGGAGTAATGGCTCCAGGAGAAAAGACCTTTTCTACAGCTAATAGAAATTTTAAAGGAAGAATGGGATGCAGAGAAGCTGAGATATATCTTGGCTCCCCTCTTTCAGTTGCTGCGTGTGCAATAGCTGGAAAAATAACAGACCCTAGGAGGTTCTTATGATGAATAAATTTTCAGGTAAGGTTTGGAAATACGGAGACAATGTAAATACAGATGTAATTTTCCCTGGGAAATATACATATCAAAAAATGGAACCAGAAGAAATGGCTAAACATGCTTTAGAAGATCTTGATCCTGGTTTTGTTTCTAAAGTAAAAGAGGGAGATATTCTTGTTGCAGGGAAAAATTTCGGAATGGGTTCTTCACGAGAACAGGCTGCAATAGCAATAAAATATTCTGGAATTAAAGTAATAATTGCAAAATCATTTGCAAGAATTTACTTCAGAAATGCAATTAATGCAGGTATGCCAGCAATCAAATCTCCTGAAGCTGTAGATGCAATCGAGAATGGAGATGAGATTACAATTGATATGAAAAATGGAAAGATTATCACAAAAAATAATGAATTTACATTCCCTGCTTACCCAAAAACAGTAATGGAGATTTTAGAAAGTAATGGATTAATAAATTTTATAAAAAACAAGATAAAAAAACAGGAGGATTTATGTCAAAAAAAACAATAGTAACAATGCCAGGAGATGGTATAGGGAAAACGGTTCTGCCAGAAGCAATAAAAGTTTTAGAT
>JAUWNT010000059.1 GCA_030612495.1 Candidatus Aminicenantota bacterium | reverse complement strand
GCAAAATCTCATTTCAGATGAAAATAACATATTTAGACTGATGAGAGGATTCCCATCTGGCTATTTTTATGGGACTGGTGGTTATATTTTTAATTTAGAATATAGAATTTCCTTAATGAAAATAGAAAGGGCTATATGGATATTTCCAGCCTTTGAACGAGTTTACTTAACATTTTTCACAGATATTGGCAATCTCTGGTCTGGAGAAAAAAAGATTAAACCCTCATTTTCTTTTGGCACGGAAATAAATTTAATAGCCTCATTTCAAAAGCAAAATCTTATATTTTCAGGAGGAGTTGCTCTTGGGGAAAATCCTTATCATAATCCTATTTTTTATTTTAGAATAGGAAAGTCATTTTAATAAAAGAATTCCCAATGTTGCAACGCAAGACCTGATCCTGCTAATCATATTTTTATCTCTAAATAAAAATTGCCAAGCTGTAAAGCATTATTACTCCTTTTATTTTCAAGATTAAGATTGAAAAGTTTTTTTTCTAAATGCAGCTAAATATGAGTTAAGAAGTTCTAACCCTTCAGCATTGATAAAAACTTTATTTTCATCTCCTGTGATAGCAAAATATATTTGACCTTCTTTTGTTCTTTCATAATTTTGAACTAAAGGCCAATGTGCCGTTGATTTGTAAGAATGGCCACGGTTATTTAGTGTTTTTTTAACCTCATCAATATCTTTGTGCTTAATTGTCGTTATTTTTTGTTTTGTCACTCTATTGACATAATCCTCAATTGTTGTTGAATATAATAAATAAGGTAATGCTATTTCAAGTTTATTTTTTGTTGTTGCTTTAGCAAATTCTCTTAAATATTTAAATATATCTTTCGTAATTAATATTGCTGCTTTATCAATAAGAACAACATTATTTGCTTCGTCTATTTCTTGATTCTTACTAAAATTGAATAAAAACCAATTGTAATCTTTATTTATCTTTTCAAGATAAATATTTATTTCCTTTATATTGTTCAGTATTTCTTTTAACCCCAAAATATCCATTCTAACAACTTTACATAATTCTATAGCCTTTGGTAGCAATTCTTTCTCAATTTCAATCAGGCTTTTTTTATTATTTAAAAGATTATTTAATATATATTTAAAGTATTTTTTTAAATCATAAAGAAAGAAATATTTTTCTTTAAATGTTTGAGAGAGGTTTAGGATAAATTCGTTTGTTTCTAAAACAGTTTCTAATATTATTTTCAACCAAATAATATTTTCTGTAATTCCATCTGTAAATGCATTGTCAAGATGCTCCTTTTTTAATGTTCTCCCTTTATTTACACAGTTTTGTAATATTTTGTGAAATTGTTTTACAAAAATTCTTACAGAACCTTTCCCCATTATTTCATTAGTTGTATTTATCAAAGAATTTGAATTATAATCATACTTTGTGTTAAATTTAAAACTATTAAGATCTGTTATTGTCTCTGATATTATATTTTTTAAATTATCATATTCTTTATCAATATTTTTTTTATCATTTCGAATTTCTATTTTTTTTTCTGTTTTTTCATTTGTCTTTCTAGAAATATCACTTCCTTTGTTCCTTTGTTCTAATTCAGCATATAGTTTTGCTCTATATTCTTTAACTTCTTGAATGGTATAGTTTTTATGTTGGCTTGTTGTACTATCATATAGACTATGATGTACAAGACATAACCAAGCCAAGTTTTCAAACTTATTGTTTTCTTTATTTTCATCTAAATGACCAATTTGTCCAATTTTTTCATCTAAATCATTATTGATACCAAAACAAATACAACAACGCCGTCGGCTCTTTGTGAGAACTTCAGTTTCTATATTTTTAGGTATTTTTTTTCTTTTATTCATTACTATTTATTCACCCCAAACCTCTGCAATCTTATCCTTTATTTTATTTTCATAAATCTCAACGAGTTTTTTATTTGAATTCACAATTTCCTGTTCTGCTTCAATTTGAGTAAAAATTTCCTTTTGAATAGATAACGGTGGAAGAGGGATTTGAAGTGTTCTAATCCTTTCTATTGCAAGTTTTGGTACGCCAACAGCATGAGTCAATTTTTTAATCTGATTCTGAACTATGTCAGACGCAATTGCATAAACTAAGTATTTTGGAAACAATTTTAACTTATCAATTATTATTAATTTAGCAGCATTCTCCGTCAAGTTTGCTCCATCTAATACTGGAGGTATCATCCCAACAAGACCTATTGTCCCTGCGATGGAAATATAAACTTCATTAATTGAAATTATATATTTTTTAATTTGATTATAGGTTCCCTCACTAATGTATTTTAACTTTGATAAATCAATAGAATAATTTGAAAAATCAACAACTCGTAAATATGGGTAATTAGTATTCTCTTTCTCAAAATTTTCACCTTTTGGCAACCGTTTTCCACCTTTCACTTCAACAAGACTTCCTAAATCATGCAAATCCCACTCAGGGTCAATCTTTATTGTGGGTTTGTAGTTATCTACAACCTGCCGGGCGCCATCAATGATTTTTTGGTAGCCTTCAATCTCTCCAACAATGGCTTTTTGAATATCCAGAGGTGGTAAGGGAATTTTGATAGAACGTAATTTTTCTTGGTTTAACTTCGGAACAGTTACACCTGTAACATATTCATTTAAGTTCAAATAATTCAATACCTCAACTAAAAAAATATCAATTAGTTTGTCTTTTAATGGTCTCAAAACATGAGCGTGATTATTAACCCAATATTTTCCTTCTGCAATAAAAGCTGTTTTTTCGCCTGAGGACCATTTAGCACCATCTTCTCCGACTAAAACCAACCTTTCATCAAAAATATAATCATCTACATAATCAAGAATACATGTAGCACCATAGTATGGATATGGCCCAGTAACTCTATCTGATTTTGTAATTGGCTTTCGAAGTTTATCCAAAATTTCAACAACTTCTCCTAATTCAATTTCGTCAAATTGCATTAATTCAAAATTACTTTTATCAATATATCTATTAAAAGACAAATTCCAATCTCCACTTTCAGCAATTTTGGTTTTTTCAACCAAATGAGCAAAATCTGTATTTTCTATTTCTTGTCCCCTTGATAATGCTATTTTTGTATTTCTGATAAATTTAAGTGCTTTTGGTAAATCATTTTTATCAATAGGTTTACGTTGTGCCCCTAAACCATAACCATCGTTTTCAACTTTCACAAAAAGTATTTTGTTTGTCCTTTTGGCAAGTGATTTATCCAAGAAAAAGATTGATGTTTTGACACCTGAATAGGGTTGAAATATACCCGCTGGCAAACTCACCACTGCCCACAAATAATTCTCCACCAGCATCTTGCGTAGATTCTTATAGGCATTCCCGGATTGAAAAATAATCCCCTCTGGAACAATCACACCTGCCCGTCCATTGGGATTCAGATGCTCTGCAATGTAATCCACAAATAAAACTTCCGAACGTCTTGCTTGAATAGAAAAGCGTTTGTGAGGTCTAATTCCACCCTTTGGAGACATAAACGGGGGATTGGCCAAAAAAACATCAGTCGTTTCGTTCCAACGTTCTTCACTGGTTAATGTATCATATTCAAGAATATGGGGATTTGAAAAACCATGTAAATACAGGTTGACCAGGGAAAGCCGCACCATGTCAGGTGAAATATCATAACCTGAGAAATTTTTTATCAACCGGCTCTTTTCATCAGGAGTCAACTGGTCTCCAGGACTGTTTTTCATATTAGATTTCATAATATGCTTATAAGAAGAAATTAAAAATCCAGCAGTACCGCATGCTGGATCAAGAACGGTTTCATTCTTTTGGGGGTCAACCACAGCCACAATAAAATCAATAATGTGACGGGGAGTACGAAATTGACCGGCATCCCCCTGTTTTGACATGATGGAAAGTAAATATTCATATGCATCACCCAGACGTTCACTATGGTCATAGGTGAATTCATTAACCTGCTTTAGGAAACTTTTAAGGGTTTCAGGATTCCTATAAGGCAAATAGGCATTTTTAAAAATATCCCTGAATAGCTGAGGAATGTTGGGATTATGATTCATTTCCTCAATTGCTTCCCCATAAAGAGCGGTCATTTCATGCCCACCCATTCTGGGATCAAATATTTTTGACCAAGCGTATTTTTCATATTCACCTGAGAAGAATGTGGCTTTACCTCCCCATTCTTCAGATTCCTTGTCCATATCGTCCATAAATTTATAAATCAGGGCTATGGTAATCTGTTCTACTTGAGATTTGGGATCTGGTACTTTTCCAACCAGAATATCTCGTGCATTGTCAATCTTCCGTTTAGTTTCATGGTCCAACATCCGATTTCCTCCTACATATAAGTATTGAGTGGGACATAATCCTTTACATACTCAGGAATGATTTTTCTCAACTCAGGTGAAAGCGCTCGAAAATCATCCTGTATTGGACTGGTGGCAAAAAGGGCATATTGTTTTGAATCTACAATCTTTCTTACTTTGCTATCCAGAATATAAGCCTTTATAAAGTTTTTAATGGGTAAAATGAATTCCATTGCTGGTTTAAAAATAGCAATGAACTTACTGCATTCTTCCTCTAAAAGTTCATCCTTTGATTTAAAGCTGGGTATAAGATTAAATATTTTTTCAAGTATTTCCCTGAGGGTAATCCTGCGATCTACCTGGGCAGCTCTACGAAGTTTTTCAAGGTTATAGTATTCTTCTGGTTTGTCAAAGATTTTCTCTTTAATGTATTCCTCAGCTGCCTGAAAATCCTCTTCTTTTACCTTTTGCCTAATAAAATCATATTGTCTGACCTTCTCAGCAAAATGACCAAACAATTCCCGGTCAACTCTCATTCCTTTTAGCCCTACAGCTGTCTCTTTTATTGTTTTTAAAGGATCAAATTTATGGATTGTAAGTGTGTCAATAATAATGCCTCCATTACCTTCTAATCCTTTCTCTTTAAATTTTGGAAGTTTTAGAACTTCGTCATAATTGTATTTTTCCTCAAAGTATTCAAAATTGGCAAAGAAATCAAATATTTTGAATTTATCTTTTTGTATGGATATCTCCTCAATATTTCCGATTTCATCTCTCCGTATATATTTAAAAGAATAGGTCCGGGTTCCTCTACCCTTAATTTGCACAAAATCAGTTGGTGAAAAGATCGGCCGTAGTAAACAAAGGTTAAGGATATCCTGGCAATCGTATCCTGTCGTCATCATACCCACAGTCACACAAGCCCTTGTTTTACTGGAATCATAAGTATCTAAAAATCTAGTTTTCCCATTCAGGTTGTTATTGGAAAAATTGATCGTGAATTGCTGAGCATAGGGGATACTTGAAGTTACCTGAACAGCAAAATCTGAATTGTATTTTTCAGGAAATAATTGGTGGGCGTATTCGTTCAGGAACTTAACTATTTTTGAGGCATGCTTTTGACTTACACAAAATATAATGGTTTTCCCAATTTCTCCGCTTAAAGGGTCCAGTAAAGCATTTTCAATAAAGGTCTTGCAAAAAATTCTATTGGTTTTTTCAGAAAAGAATTTTCGTTCAAAATCATGATGGGTAAAAAATGCCTCATTTTCCACTCCTTCATCATCTGTAATCATAATAGAATATCCCTTATCTGATAGCAACTGGGTTGTGATTTCCGTTCGGGCATCCACTACCACTGGATTAATCAACCAACCATTTTTTACTCCCTCCAGTAATGAGTAACGAAAGGTTGGTTCTCCACTAGGGCAACCAAAAGTTTTATACGTATCCAACAATAAGCGTCTTTCGATTTCTCTTGGATCCCTTTCATTTATATTTTTGACGTTTTTTAAGTAATCTTTAGGTGTAGCAGTCAGACCAAGTTTATAGCCGATAAAGTATTCAAACACTGCCCGACTATTCCCACCGATTGAACGATGCGCTTCGTCAGAAATGACCAGATCAAAATCAGTGGGTGAAAAGAGATACTGATATTTATTGTTCACCATAAAAGATTGAACTGTGGAAACCACAATTTCAGCTTTATTCCAGTCATCACGGTTCTCCTTAAAAATTACCGTCTTGTAATCATTTTTTAAATATCTTCTAAAGGCCTTCTTTGCCTGATCTTCAAGTTCAATACGGTCTACAAGGAATAAAATCCGTTTGGCATTCCCTGTTCTAAGAAACAGTTTTATAACGGCTGCTGCGATTAAAGTTTTCCCAGTTCCAGTTGCCATCTCAAATAAGAAGCGGTCATTTCCATTACTAACTGCTTTCTGTATAGAATGAACAGCTCTTTTCTGGTAAGGACGCATAAACATAAGTTGATTTTCTATGATGAAATCTTTTCGTTGATGCTCATTTATCCATCGTGGGTCAGAAGCATAATCAGGTCTTTGGGTTAGAACAATATAATCATCGTCTACCAATTCATTCACTAAGGTTTGAGGATTGGGTTTAAATGTAGAATGACTTTTTAAAGATTCCTGCGTGGGGAACTGGGTAATGATTTTAGGATTACCAGTTTCCATGTCCCAGAAATAGTGAAGATTCCCATTTGAAAGAATAACATAACGGACATTAAGGGATTTGGCATATTTACGGGCTTGTTCCTTACCATCCAAAGGATTTTTTTCTTCTCTCTTAGCCTCCAATACCACATGAGGAAAACCATTCTCATCCAATAACAGGAAGTCAATATATCCCTTACTGGTCTTCTCAAAATTTTCTCCAAATTCATCGATATGGATTTTGGTGATTTTGACTCCATTTTCCAATTGGATATTGGTTTTCCCATTTACATCATCAAAAAAACGCCAGCCAGACTTTTCAAGTAACTTATTTATTTTGATTCTGGCTTTAGCTTCAGTATTCATATAATTATATTTATATTTTTCCCCTTATACCCAAAATATCTCCCGCTAAACATGAAAGAAAATAACAATTTAAATGATAGGAAAGAGGGAGGGAAATGTCAAGAGGAGGCAAGTCAAAAATAAGAATAAGGGGTATAAAAGAATTTTTACACTTATACTTTTATTTGAAATTTAATTACTATCAGACAAAATATACTCTTTTTTATAAAATATTATAACTGATAAGGTTAAAAATAATAACGAAAGAAAAAACAAGACCATAACTGATTCAGCAGTTGATGATGGCTGGAGTTTAAAAATCAAAAATCCACCCTTTCTACTCAAACTATTTGGAAGTAATGATTTAACAAAGTGAGATATAGTTAATTTTTGAGTTGATCCAGGAAGAAACTGAACAATGCTCTCCCACCCAAATAAAAAAACAATCCCAATTAAAACTGATTTTTTTAAAAAACTTCCAATAAGAGTAAATAAAGAAAAATAAGCTAATATAGCAAGCAAAGCAACACCACAAAAAGTAAGGATCTCTTCTATGTATTTTAATTCTAAAAAAGAATTGAAATTTGTAATCAAATAGGAAATAAAAAGCCCAACTAAAATTATAATAGCTGAAATGATAAAATTAGCTATAAATTTGCCAATCAATATTGATGACTTTGAAATAGGTGATGTTGTGAGATAAACAAGTGTTTTATTCTCAATTTCATCACTAATCACTGAAGAGCCATAAAAAAGTGAAAGTAATTGTATAAATAATTGAAAATAAAATGTGAGCCCAACATCAGAAAATAGATTTAATGTAGAAATTTTGTTTTCCGGGTGTAAGATTTCATATATCTTGACGATAATTAGTATAACTACTGGTATTAAAGAAAAGGAAAAAAATAATTTTGTTCTCTTTGACCTTAAACCTGTTTTAAAAAAAAAGGTAAATATATTCCTGATATCTTTTTTGATAATCATATATTATCTCCCTATCAAATAATCAAAAACTGCTTGAAGATTATCATCCGGAGAGGTTATCTCCTGAACATTAATATTATTGTCAACAACAATTCCCATTAATGAATCAAAGAAAATTTCCCTATTATTTGTATTAATAATAACCTCATTCTCCTTATCTTTAAATTGAAGATTTAATACAAAATTAGAATTGATCATCTTATCTGCGATCAATCTGTGTTTGTCACACTTAACTGAAATCTTATGAGGATGTGTATCTATAAGGTCTCTTATTTCCTGGATATCTCCCTGAGCAAAAATCTTCCCCTGATGAATTAAAATGACATTATTGGTCATGGCTTCAACCTCTGGGAGTATATGTGAAGATACAATGATTGTTTTACCCTGACTTTCAAACTCCTTTATCATTTCTATGATCTTCACCCTCCATATAGGATCAATCCCTTTTAATGGCTCGTCCAATATTAAAAACTCCGGATCATGAACTATACTTGTAGCTAACTTCAATTTTTGTCTCATACCAAGGCTATAAGAACTTATAAGTTTCCCCTTATTTTCTGTTAATCCAACTCTCTTTAAAGCAGATTCAGCAGCCTGCTCTGCTTTGACACCTTCAAAACCATGGCATTTTGCCGAAAATAACATAAATTCCAAACCAGTTATTTCTTTATAGTAGCTATCATATTCAGGGCAGAATCCAATCTTTGAAAAAAGTTTATAATTATTAAAAACATCCTCACCAAATATTTTTATTTTTCCAATATTTGGTTTTAATTGGCCGGAAGCTATTTTTAAAAATGTAGATTTTCCAGCTCCATTTGGCCCGAGGAGTCCATGAATTCCTGAAGTAATCTCAATTGATATTTCACTTATCCCAAGCACATTCCCATACCATTTTGATAGTTTTTCAGCTTTCAAAATAATACTCAAATCAATCCTCCGCCCTTTTTATTCTCACAATCAAAATTATTATAAAGATAAATGTTAACAATGGTAGTATGGCTGCAGAAATCCATGCAGGAGCATTAAAGTCAGGTTTAATATTAAAAACTAATGAACCAAATTGTTTTATATTTTTTTCAATTGAAAAAAAGAGAAAATAGTCACTTTTAAATAGCCCCTGAAAAATTCCAGCAATAGAATTTGATAGTACATATAAAACAAAAAATAGGATAACAACAAATTTTCTATTAGAGCTTAAAGAAGATACCATTAATATAAATGAGGAAAGAAATAAAGAAATTATGATTGGAAAAATCAAAGCTGATAAAAAAACGTATAAAGGTACTGAAAATTCTCCTAAAAAAATCACTTTAGCAATAATTAATAACACCCCAGGGACTAAACTGAAAAGAAGTAGATAAAAAAGGACAATTGAGAATTTTCCCTTTATATAATCGAATCTGGTTAATGGTCTTGAAAGGTAAAGTGTAAAAGAGTTGAATTTTAAATCTACAGAGATTAAATCTGCACCTGCAAATAAACTAAGTAAAATCATAAAAAAAACAAGAGGACCAAATGTATAAAATGAATAAAACAACATAGCATCAGATTGAATTTGCTTAACTAACTCTTTCATCATCCTTAATTCAGGTTTTGTTGAAACATATACTGCAAGAAGAAACACAAAAAAAGGGAAAGCAGCAAAAGAGAATAACAATTTTGATCGTTTTTTTCTAAATACTTCTTTTATTCCATTTATAAATATTGGCAGCCATTTAATATAAGATTCTTTTAATTCCCCATCCCATTTATAATATCCTTTCTCCCTAATTGGCATTAGCCTCTCCTATTGCTGTAACAAAAGCATCTTCAAGAGTTACCTTGCTCTGTCTAAAGTACCTGATTTGAACATTTGCTTCATATGCTTTTTTAAAAATAGAATATATTGGGAAATCGTTTGGAAGTTGAATTCTAAATACTCCCTTATCTCCTCGCTCTATCCTACAATTCGGAAGCTTTTCTCTAAATATTTTAACATCCCCTTTTAATTTTATTTCATAAACATTAAAGTGTTTACTGTTTAAATCTGAAATCTGCTGTTCCGAAATGATTTTTCCCTTATTCATTATCAAAATATTTTTACATGTCTTCTCTATATCCGGAAGAATATGTGATGACATAATTATATTCATCGCCTCTTTTGAAGAAATATCATTTATCAACTCAAGCATCTCATTTCTTGCTTGCGGATCCATACCTGATGTAGGTTCATCAAGAAAGAGCAATTCAGGATCATGGACAAGTGCTGTTGCAAGCTTTATTCTCTGCTTCATTCCTGACGAATATGTGTCCACATTTCTATATCTTGATTCTTCTAACCCTACATAATATAGAACTTCATGAGCCCTTTTTATTGCTTCCTGTTTTGACATTCCGCTTAATTCACCAAGATATGATACTAAAGCTACACCATTCATTCCAGGAATCAAGCAATCAATTTCTGGCACATAACCAATCTTCTTCTTCATTGTAATACTATTTTCTCTTATATTAAATCCAAGAATTTCTCCTTTCCCGGATGAAGGTTTCAAAAACCCTAAAATAATTTTCATTAATGTTGTTTTCCCAGCTCCATTTGGCCCTAAAAGACCATATATTCCATTTCCTATTTTTATATTAACATTATCAATTGCCTTGAAGTTTCCATAGCTAAAATTAATGTTTTCTAACTCGATGATTTTTTCCATTATTTATAAATTACGAAACATATCAAATTTAGTTCCATTTTATAAAAAAATTTTAAAATCATTATTATAATCCTTATATAAAATATGATACAATAAAATCAGGAAAAAACATAGCAGGGGGATAATATTATGGGTAAGATCTATATTGCACCCGGAATTGCAATTGATGAAAAAGAGATTGAAGAAGAGTTCATACTTGCTTCTGGACCTGGAGGACAAAATATTAATAAAGTCTCAACAGCTGTACAGCTGAGATTTGATATTGCTAATTCATCTTCTCTTACTGAAGAAATTAAAAAGCGCCTTATTGTGATTGGGGGGAAAAGTGTAACCAAAAATGATGTTTTAATAATCAAGGCAAGGAGATTCCGAAAACAGGAACAAAACCGACAGGGCGCAATAAAACGCCTGAAAATCCTGATACGTAAAGCAGCAGAAAAACCTTTAAAAAGAATTAAAACAAAAGCAACACAAGTATCAAAAATCCGCAGATTAGAAAGCAAACGTCGCCATAGTGAATTAAAACGTTCAAGGAAATTTAATGCCGAATCTGAAGATTATTAAATAAAAAGCAATCTCTATTATTCAATTATTTTTTTTCCAAAAAAAAGAATCACAATAAAGGCCAATAATACAGATATTGCAATAGACAATAAATATGGGAAACCTAAAGAAACAGGTATAATTCCAAAGAATAAAGCTATTAAAGCAACTGTTAATGAATAAGGGAACTGTGTTTTAACATGATCAATATGATCGCACGAAGAAGCTAGAGAACTCATAATAGTAGTATCTGAGATTGGTGAGCAGTGATCTCCAAACACTGAACCTGCTAACACAGATGAAATTGTTAAAATCAGAAATTGTCTGAACTCGGGTGAACCCTTCAACATAACTATTATCATTGGTACAACAAGTGGAAACATTATTGCAATGGTTCCCCATGAAGTTCCTGTTGAAAATGCAATAAAAGCAGAAAAAATGAAAACTATTGCAGGGAAAAGGTGAAAATCAAGGTTTGAAGATAGGAGTGATACAAGAAAATCAGCAGTTCCCAATTGAACCAGAACAACACCTAAAGACCATGCAAGAACAAGTATTACTATTGCCATCATCATAGATTTCATTCCCTGTATTAATGAGGAAATCAAATCCTTTATTTTTAAAATCTTCTGAAAATAAGACAAGAAAAATGCTGTAACAACCCCCATCATTGATGCCCACAGTAAAACCTTAAATGAATCTGCAGATGAAACTATTGTTCCCACATTTCTTATAAAATCACCAACAAAAACAACCTCAAAAAACGAATAACTTGCAATTGGGTTTCCTGTTGATAAAAGATGACTTTTCCCGGAAACATACAATCCTCCAAACGTAAAAACAATAACTACTATTATTGGAATCAAACCATTATACCATCTGGATTTAATATATTTTGAGGGATTTAATCCGGACGATTCATAATCTGAGAGAGGAACTGCTTTATCCCTTAAAACCTTGCCATATGCTGCTCTTCTTTCTGCTTTTAGCATAGGCCCAAAGTCTCTTCTCATAAAAAGTATTAGGAAAACAAATACTAAAGCAAGAATTGAATAAAATCTGTACGGAAGTGATGAAAGTAAAAGTTCATATGCATCTGCATTGATATTATAAGCTTTCAAAGATTGATCGATCAGAGAAATTTCAAATCCAATCCATGTTGAAATAACAGCAATCGAAGCAACTGGCGCAGCCGTTGAATCTACTATATAAGAAAGTTTTTCTCTTGAGACCTTCCATTTATCAGTCAAAGGCCTCATAGTGTTTCCTACAATAAGAGTATTCGTATAATCATCAAAAAAGATAAGAATACCCATTAACCAGGTATATAGTTGAGTGCTTCGTGAAGATCTTACTCTATTAGATAAGCTTTCAACTATGCCCTTTACACCTCCTGATTTTGTTATTATTCCCACCATTCCGCCCAACAGAAGAGTAAAAATTATTATTGAAGCTCTTTGTTTATTAGCAATTGCTTCAATTATATATTTATCAATAACATTAAAAAATGCTTCTATAAAATCAAATTTACCTATAATAAAAGCACCTGTTAAAACTCCAACAAATAATGCAATTACTGTTTCCTTAAAAATTAGAGCCAGAAGAATTGCAATAAAAGGGGGTAATATTGTTAATATGCCATATATTGAAAAGACCTTAAATATAAATTCTTTTTTGTTCTTTATTATCTTTATTTCAAAATTACCTGTTTTATAAAAAACTATCTTTTTGTTTTTTATCTCTTTCCCATCCAAAAATATTTTATCAAATTTTCCAATTTCTTCTAAATTTAAAACCTTACCTTTAAACACAACAGAAGGGATTTTAAAATTATTATCTTCAG
>JAUWNT010000161.1 GCA_030612495.1 Candidatus Aminicenantota bacterium | reverse complement strand
ATAAGCTGTGCTATGCGAATGTTTGATTATGGTTTTTCTGAATATTTTGATAAGCTGCTTGATGTTCATAAACACTCAGAACGTAAATGGATATTTTCACTTGCTTCACAAGAGCTGGTAAAAGCATCAATTGAAGCAAGGGACCAATACAATATCCCTATTGTTGGATTTGATTTAGCAGGAATGGAAAAGGGATATCCTGCAGTTGATCATAAATCAGCATATTCCCTTGCACACAAAAATTTTTTGAAGAAAACAGTTCATGCTGGTGAAGACTATGGCCCAGAAAGTATTTTTCAGGCGATAACTGAACTTCACGCTGACCGCATTGGCCATGGAGTTCATCTGTATAATCCTGACCTGATAAAGAATAAAGAAATAAAAGATAAACAAGCATATATAAGAGATCTTGCTGAGTATATTGGAGATCGTAGAATTACCCTTGAAATCTGTTTAACCTCAAATATGCAAACAAACCCGGATTTGGTTGAATTAAAAAATCATCCTTTTAAAAAAATGAGCAAATCAAAGCTATCTGTGACTTTTTGTACTGATAATCGTACAGTTTCTTCTACAACAGTGACTGATGAAATATTCAAAGCTGTACAAACTTTTAATATTAATCGGAAAGATTTGAAAGATATAGTGATTTATGGTTTTAAAAGAAGTTTCTTTTATGGGACCTACTTAAAAAAAAGAAAGTATGTAAGACAGATAATTGATTATTATGACAAAATTGAAAGGCAATTTAAGCTAAAAGAGTAAAGGCTAATATTTAATAATTTAAGATAAAAAAAATTTTCTAAAAAGCAGGTAAATTATGAGTGCAATTTCAATTTTAAGAGGTTTTTTAGGTATTTTGTTAATTTTAGGAATTGCTTTTTTGTTTTCGAACAACAAAAAAAGAATAAGCTGGAGCTTAGTAGGTAAAGGTCTTTTAATGCAATTCATTTTTGCTATTTTTATAATTCATGGTGAAAAGTTGCGCTCCTGGTTCTTCATATTAGGATGGCCTAAAGATATTGTGAACTGGATCGGTGGAGCAGTAATAACTCTTTTAAAATTTATTACTGAAGGATCAAAATTTGTTTTTGGGAATCTTGCTGTTAGCTCTGGTTCTGAGAGTTTGGGTCATTTCTTTGCTTTCCAGGCTCTCCCGGCTATTATCTTTTTTGCTTCTCTTACTGCTGTTTTATATTACCTGGGTATTTTACAAGCGATTGTAAAAGGAATGGCATATGTGATGTCGAAAATTTTGGGAACCAGTGGGGCTGAATCCTTATCAAATACAGCAAACATTTTTATTGGCCAGACTGAAGCACCAATATTGATTAGACCTTATCTAGGGACTATGACAAAATCGGAATTGCTCACAATTATGGTTGGAGGTATGGCAACGGTTGCTGGGGGAGTGATGGCCATTTATATTCAAATGCTGGGTCAAGCAATGGCTGAGGTTTATAAGATTGCTCTTCATCAGGCTCAATTGAAATTTGCAGTTCATCTGATTACTGCAAGTGTTATGGCAGCACCAGCATCAATTGTAATAGCTAAAATATTATATCCGGAAACTGAAGAACCAAAAACTCGTGGAACAGTTAAATTAAAGGTTGAGAAAACAGCATCAAATGTTATTGAAGCAGCTGCTTCCGGGGCTTCTGATGGTATGAAATTAGCTTTAAACGTTGGAGCTATGCTTATTGCTTTTATTGCTTTTGTATATTTTATTAATTATTTCTTTTTAATGGTAGGGAGCGTTACTGGAATAAATCCCTGGCTTATAAAACAATTCGGGCAACCTCTTTCCATGCAATTAGTACTCGGGATTGGTCTTAAATACCTTGCTATAGGAATTGGCATTCCTGTTCAGGATGCTTTTAAATTTGGAAGTTTATTTGGAACCAAAATTGTACTAAATGAGTTTGTTGCTTACATTGATCTTGTGAATCTAATAAAAGAAGGAGCTCTTAGTGAAAAAGGAATTATAATGTCAACTTATGCTCTATGTGGGTTTGCTAATTTTTCATCTGTTGCAATTCAAATAGGAGGAATCAGCCCAATGGCTCCTCATAGGAGGAAAGATATTTCAGCTTTAGGTATGAAAGCTGTTTTGGGAGGCTCTTTAGTAACTTTATTAACAGCAACTCTTGCAGGAATTCTCTTAGGTTAAAGACTTATACCGTTTTCTTCAGGTTTAGTCCATTCAAAGTCATAACCAAGGAAAAGATTTCGCGTTTGTTCTTCTTTTACTACATCAGATGGTATACCTGAGCTTAATATTTCTCCCTTATGAAGAATGTAAACCTTGTCAGTTATATCAAATGTGTCTTTTACATTGTGATCTGTTATTATGATTCCTATTTTTCTTTTTTTTAATTTTAATATGATTTTTTGAATATCAAGTATAGTTATAGGATCAATACCTGTAAATGGCTCATCAAGAAAAAGGAAATGAGGTTTCATTATCATTGCTCGTGCAATCTCGAGTCTTCTTTTTTCCCCCCCTGAAAGCTGATATGCTCTTGAATTTCTCACATAAGTCAAACCAAAATCATTCAATAATTCTTCAGTTCTTTTTTTTGATTCATTTTCTTCATAATAAAGTTCCAGTATTTGGCATAGATTTTGAAAAACTGTGGCTTTTAGAAAAATTGAGTGTTGTTGAGGCAAATATATCAAACCCATTTTTGCCCTTGAGTAAGATGGGTATTTGTCAATGCACTCATTGTTCAGAAATATGTGTCCTGAGTCTGGTTTTATTATTCCAGATAACATTAAGAAAGTAGTTGTTTTGCCTGCCCCATTTCTACCTAAAAGCCCTATAATATCTCCTGAATTTATACTTAGATTAATATTATTTACAACAGGAATTTTGTTGTAGATTTTTTTTAGATTTTTTGTTTTTAAAGTATACACTATATTGCTTTAAGTTTAAGATTAAATTCTTTTCCAATGAGGTTTAAGGTTGAAAAAACTTTATCCTGAACACTTAATTTATCTATGTTTCTTTTTTCTGATTCAAATTCCTTTTCTCCAGCAATATAGATTCTATTCTGGCCGGAAGCTTTTTTTGAATTCTTTAACATTTTTATATAATAGTCCATATTTTTTTTTATATCATCAATACCTGTAAAAGCCTCAGGGTTAATCACTCCTAAGAAATGGCAAACTCCAGATGACTCTCCCTTCTTTACATATACATCCGTACCAACCTCACCGGAAGAAAAAATCCCTGAAAATATATCAACTAAGGCACCCAAGCCGTAACCTTTATGTCCTCCAGTGAGTTCAGAACTTCCTCCAAGAGGTGAAAGCCCTCCACCTCGTCTATCAATTAAATTGTTCAGAACTTTTGAAGCATCATCTGTTTCAATTCCATTCTCATCAGTTGCCCACATATGAGATATTGGTTCCCCTAATCTTGCATATACTTCCAGTTTTCCTCTTGGAACTGTTGAAGTTGCCATATCAAGTAAAAATGCTTTTTCCTTTTCAGCCGGGATTCCGACAGAAATAGGGTTAGTACCAATTACTGCATCTTTTGCAAATGTTGGCACAACAAGAGGAGCTGAGTTTGTAAGCGAAATCCCAATCATCTCTTCTTTTAGAGCCATTAAGGTGTAATAGCCAGCTATTCCATAATGATTTGAGTTTCTTATTGTTGCAAAACAAATCAGATTTTTTTTTGCCTTTTCAATACACAGTTTCATTGTTTTATATGCAATAGGCTGACCCATTCCCCCTTCTCCATCTATTACTAAGGATACAGGTGTTTCTTTTATTATTTTAATCTTGTTGGTTATTTTAATTGTTCCCTGCTTAATGCCATTAACATATTTTTGTAGTCTAGCAATCCCATGTGATTCAATACCTCTTTTATCTGCTAATAAAAGCACATCACAGGTTGTTTTTGCATCTTCTTCATCTAATCCACATTTTTTAAGAATATTTGTTACAAAAATTTCTAAATCTTTTATCTTTAAGTTTACTCTTTTATTCATATAGATATTGTACTATATTTTTTAGATTTTAGAAATTGATTATCAAAATAAATCAAATCCATTGCTATATCAATTGTTTTTTTGTTTTTTATCTTTTTACTTTCTTCACTATTCACTCATCTACTCATCACTTGCACTCACACTTGCACACATGTATGAATAAGAATCAATACTTCAAAAGATTGTCCCTCTTAATCTTAATTGTTTGTAATATTAATCACGAAGCATTTTAATAATATGTTTGGCAAGATTCTCATTTATCTCACTATGTCTAGGAATAGGCTGAGATACATTTGTTTTAGGGTTTTGATACCAATCGTGTTTTCCTCCATGCCTGATTAAGATACAGCCCATCTTTTTTATTTTTTTTAATAGGTCTATTCTTTTCAAGATATTTGTAGTTCAGCTGTTTTTCGTACTGCAGGTATTCTCCCGCTGGTTAATTCTTTATAAATATCTAAGAGGTTCTCTTTTAATTCTTCTAATGTTTTACCCTGT
>JAUWNT010000067.1 GCA_030612495.1 Candidatus Aminicenantota bacterium | reverse complement strand
TTTAATTGCTCCATTTGATGTAGGATCGTTTAAACTAATAGCAAATGCCATATTTGAAGAAGTGTAAGTATAACGGATTTGAGCTCTTCTAAATCCAAGATTACCTACATTCCAAAAGTATCCGTTAGTCATAAGTGTTGTAGGTCCAATAGGTGAAAATAGATCCCAGTACTGTCCAGCAAGGAACGAAGAATTTCCTTTTGAAAGATGGAAATAAGCATGGCGTGTTCTGAATTTCATTTGATTTCGGCTTGAACCGTCAAACAGGTCAAATTCAATATTAGCTTTTACTTTCCATCCATTACCAATTTCTAATCCTGATAATTTCAAACCGAAACGGCTGTTCATAGCTGTAAAATTAGTATAATTACCATCTCCGAATTTAGCATAACGAGGTGCAATTAAGCTGTTCATAGTATTGTCCTGATAAGTTGCATCAAATTTAAAAAAACCATATAAATTGACTTTACATTTTTCTTTTTCAACAATTTTAATTGCTGCATAACCCTGAGTCAAGGTTATGCTAAAAAATATTAATGACAATAAAACAACAGTAAACTTTGTTCTTTTCATATCTTTCTCCTTTGAAGTATTAGAGTAAAAAATAAGTTAAATAATAAACTATTTGCACAATAAAATCAAGTATTTGATTGGTTTTAAAATATATTGTAAGGTTGATATCAGCTGAAATTTAACATATAATTCATATTTGTCAAATTGAGGTGTTAATTGGATACAAAATCAATAACTTGTGCAATACTTGCAGGTGGAAAAAGCAGAAGGTTTGGAAAAAATAAACTTTTACTTGAATATAAAGGAAAAAGTTTTTTACAATTAACCATTGATAAACTTTCTGAAATTTCAAAAGAAATTATAATTGCCGGTAGAAATTTCGAAGAAATTCAGGCTTGTACGTATAAATATAAATGTTTCAAAGATGATTATATTTTGAAAGCATCTATTGTTGGTATTCATACTGCATTAAAATATTCAAATAATGATATGGTGTTAGTTGTTGCTGGAGACCTTCCGCTTTTAAAATCGGAAGTTCTAAAACTTTTGGTTTCTAAATATATTTCTTGTAATTGTGAGGCAGTTATTCCTGTTGTTAGAGGTTTTATAGAACCTCTTGTTGCTCTTTATTCAAGAAAAACATTAGATATAATTGAGGAAAATATAGAGAATAATAAACTGAAAATAGCTGATTTTATAAAAAAAATAGACATTTATAAACTTTCAGAAAAGGAAATAAAAGTTGTGGATCCTGAATTGGTCTCTTTTTTTAATATCAACACAAAAGAGGACTATTCTAAGCTTTTAAAGATGGGGGAGGAAATAGGGGGTCAAATCTTTATAATTGACAAATGAGTAATTTTATTATATATAATAACTATGTCACGTCCACTTAGGATTCAGTATGAAGGTGCTTTGTATCATGTAATCTGCAGGGGTACAGAGAGAAGTGATATTTTTCAAGGAGATGAGGATCGCAAAACTTTTTTGAAGCTTTTAAAAGAGTCAGTAGAGGTATATCAGGTGATTACATACTGTTATGTACTGATGTCGAATCATTTCCATATTATTATAGAGACTCCCCATGGTAATCTGAGTGATTTCATGCGACGCTTTAATATTACTTACACTTATTATTTTAATCGGAAATATAAACGTGTTGGCAATCTTTATCAGGGTAGGTACAAAAGCATTCTTGTTGAGTTAAAAAAGGGACGGTCTTTTGAAGTATTGAAATATTATGTTATAATTATTGTATGAGACATGCACGACTGACATGGGAAGGTGCTTTTCACCATATTATGAACAGAGGCGTCAATGAAGAGAAAATATTCTCAAGTGCAAACCTGAAATCAAAATATATTGAATTACTTGCTGAAAAGTCAGTGATTTACAGAATGCGCATATTGGCATATTGTATTATGGACAACCATTATCATTTATTATTGCAAAATAGTAGTGGTAAACTCTCTGAGTTTATGAGAAACCTGAACAGTCAGTATGGATTTTACTACAGGAGGGTTGTAGGAGGAAAGGGGTATGTATTCCAGGATCGGTTTAAATCAACATTGATTCAGAATGAGTCATATCTGCTCCAGGCTATAGTATATGTTATTCAAAATCCAGTAAGAGCAAACCTTGTGGATAGATTTGATAACTATTCTTGGTCAAGCGGATCATTATATTTCTCAGGAGACAATAAGAGTTTTATTGATAGGGGTTTTGTTGAAGATCTTTTTGGCAGTAAAGAAAATTTTTTTATGTCCTTACAAAGTGCTCATAAGCAGAAGTATGTAGTTAAACGATCAAAGTATGGGCAAATATTTGGTGATGAAGGGTTTATAAAGGAAGCAGAAAAGAAGTACGATCGAAGGAAAGAGAGATCAGTGAGAGAGAACAAGCGGACTGATGATCGCTACTTTGAGCCTGTTGAGAAAATAATATTTGAGTTTCAACAGAAGTATGGAATAAAGTTAGAAGATATAGACACCATTACACATGAAGGCAAGAGGATGAGAGGAGAATTTTTGGTATTGTTAAAAGATTTAGGTGGATTAACATATAGAGAGGTCATAGAATTTAATTTATTTAGCGATTTGTCTTTTGGTTCTTTAGGGAGTTTGTATTTTCATACAAAGAGAAGAAAGAAACAGTGAGAGAAAATCAATACTTCAAAAGACCGTCCCTTATCTTGCACACATTTGACAAAAACAAAAGAGTAAGTGATAAAATAAATATACACTTTTTTTTATATTAATGTTAAAATTTGTTCTATTATGAAAAAAGCAAAGATATTTTTTTTAATTTTTTTTATGTCGATTTTAATCTTTCCAAAAGATTTATTTAAATTTGGTTTATGTACAGGGTATGCTTCCCCTAAAGATAGTATGTTAAAAGAGATATATGGTGAAGGGAATTTCACCTATGGTTTGAACTTAGGACTTCATATTTGGAATGGCTTTTATTTCTGTTTTTCAGGTATGCAGTATAGAAAAAGCTCTAAGACTTCGTATACACAAGAACCAACAATACTTACTTTAAATCCATTGAATTTTTCATTAAGATATACTTTATATCTTGGGAAAATAAGCCCTTATATAGCTACAGGTTATACATTTATCTTTTTTAAAGAATCATCTGATATTGGAAACATATATGATGATGGGCAAGGGTATTCCATTGATTTTGGTGCTGAATACAAGTTGTGTTCATGGTTTAGATTTGATCTTGGAATAAGATACACTGATGTTAAGGTTAGTCCAACTGGTTTTGATGTGGATTTGGGAGGGTGGCAAGCTGGCTTATCTTTTGTATTTACTATTTGATTTTTGAAGCTGATTTCCTTTATATATATATTATTTTCTTATAATTATATATTTATAACTTAAAAATAACATTTTGTATTTAATTCCGTATTACAATAAATAAAAAAATATTATCTGAAAAAGGAGAGATATTCATGAAAGTAAAAAAAGTATTTTTTATGCTGATGTTTTTTTTAATGCTCAGTATAGTTTTTAGTTCAACCCTATTAAATGCAAAAAGTTTAGAGGTAGGGAAAACTTATTATGGATTTAAATTAATTAAAGAGAAAAAAATCAAAGAGTATCAAGCTGTCGGAAAATTGTTTATCCATTTAAAAAGTGGAGCCCGACTACTTAAAGTTGAAACAGATGATGATAATAAAACCTTTATCATCTCATTCAAAACCCCACCGGAATCTGATGGAGGAATGGCTCATATTTGTGAACATTCTGTATTGAATGGATCAAAGAATTTCCCAGTAAAAAGTCCATTTGACATACTGATGAAGGGATCTCTTAAAACATTTCTCAATGCAATGACCGGAAGTGACCGCACAATGTACCCTGTATCCAGCAGGAACAACAAAGACTATATGAACCTTATGCATGTATACCTTGATGCTGTATTTTTCCCACGTATTTATAAGGAACCTAAAATTTTTCAACAGGAAGGCTGGCATTATGAACTTGATAACAAAGATGGTGAAATAAAATATAATGGTGTGGTTTATAATGAAATGAAAGGGGCATTTTCTTCTCCATCAAGAGAACTCTTCTATGTAATATCCAAAAACCTATTCCCGGATAACAGTTATGGTTTTTCATCCGGAGGTTATCCTATAGCAATTCCCAAACTCTCTTATAAACAATTTCTTTCATTTCACAAACGATACTATCATCCTTCAAACAGCTATATTCTTATTTATGGTGATTATGATGTTTTAGCAGAATTGAAATTTATAGATGAAAAATATCTTTCTAAGTTTAATAAAATTAAGGTAGACTCTTTTATCCCTTTACAAAAATCTTTTAAAAAGATGAAAGAGATTATTGCCACCTATCCCATAACAAAAAATGGAAAAGATAAAAATCAAACCTTTTTAAATTTAAGTTTTGTAACTGGATTGAATACAGACAAAGAACTTTCATTAGCAATGGATATTCTTTCAAGTGCTCTTGTCGATCTTCCTTCTTCTCCAATACGCAGATCTTTACAGGATGCAGGTATAGGGCGCAATATTTCTGCTTATATTGATGATTCCAAACAAACTAGTTTTAGTATTACAGTAATGAATGCCAATCCAACTGATAAGGCAAAGTTTAAAGAGGTTGTTTTTAATACCTTAAAAAAAGTAGTAAAAAAGGGATTAGATAAAAAAGTAGTGGAAGGTTTAATTAATCGTATGGAATTCAAACTTAGAGAAGGAAAAGGCGGTTACAAGGGTCTAATGTTAGGTATGAACTCTTTAAATGGCTGGATGTTTGCAGATGACCCTTTTCTTTCTTTAGAATACGAAAAATCCATAAAAACCCTTAAAAGTGCTTTAAAAACAAGATATCTGGAAAAAATAATAGAAAAACACCTTATAAACAATCCACACTCATTATTGACAGTATTAAAACCACGAAAGGGATTATTAGAAGAAAATATGGCAAAAACCAAAAAGGAACTGGCTGATTATAAAGCTACACTCTCTGCAGGAGAAATTGAAGCGCTGATAAAAAACACAAAGGAATTAAAAAAATACCAGAAAACCCCAGATACTCCGGAAAATTTAAAAAAAATACCACTTCTCTCCCTTAAAGATATAGGTCCTAGAACTGATTTTTATAAAATCACTAAAAAAGAAATCAAAGATGTAACCTTTCTGACTTACCCGACTTTTTCCAATAATATTGTATATGTGAAATTTTTGTTTGACACATCAGTTATTCCACAAGAATTGATCCCATACGTTAAACTATTATCACAGGTTTTAGGTCTACTTAATACAAAAAATTATTCCTATGGAGACTTAGATACAGAGATAAACATTCATACTGGAGGTATCAATACATATTTGACTGCTTATTTAAAAAACAAGGACACAAAACAATTGATTCCCCGTTTAATTGTTCAGGGAAAGGTTATGGATTATAAAGTGGAGAATTTCATCAAGCTCTGCGGAGAAATAATTAAGAATACTAAATATGATGACCCCAAACGATTAAAGGAGGTTTTAACCCGTTTGCAATCACGATTGGAAGCATTAATTCAAAGGAATGGATTGGGAGTAGCTATGACCAGACTTTCTTCCTATTTTTCTTATGCAGGAAGATATTCGGAATTGACTCGTGGACTCACTTATTATAAATTTATTACTGATATTACCAATAACTTTGATAAAAATTCAAAAGAAGTTATTACAAAATTAAAAAAGGTAGCTGATCTTCTTTTTAACAGATCAAACCTGGAAGTAGCTGTAACTGCCTCTAAAAATGATGTAAGCAAACTTTATAAAAAATTTGATCTGATTCTAAGTTTCTTAGGTAATAAAAAAGTTAAATCCCACAAATACAAGTTCTCTTTTGACCAAAAGAATGAAGGCATCACTTCCTCATCTAAAGTTCAATATGTTCTTCAGGGTTTTAATTTTAAATATCTAGGTTATAAATACTCAGGAACTATGGCTGTTCTTAATCAAATCCTGTCCACAGAATACTTACAAAAACAGATAAGAGTTCTGGGTGGAGCATATGGTGGATTTTCCGGATTTGCTAAAGACGGAACAGTATATTTTGCTTCTTACCGTGATCCAAATTTAAAAGAGACTCTGGAAAATTATAAAAAATCAGTGGGTTATTTAAAAAATTTTAAGGTAGATGAAAGAGCAATGACAAGATTTATTATTGGAACTTTATCCAAGTATGAGAGACCTTTAACTGCGCGACAGAAGGGCAATTCTGCATTAAACAACTATTATGAAGGCATTAAAGCAGAAGATGTTTTGAGAGAAAGAAGCGAGATTTTAAGTACAGGTCCCAAAGATATCAGGGCAATGTACAAGATGGTTTCTGATATCCTTGATAAGAATTATTACTGTGTTTTTGGAAACGAAAAAAAGTTAAATGATGCTAAAGATATTTTCACTAAATTGGAAAAATCTAAAGAATAAGAGTAATCTAATGATAAAATACAACAAATAGTTTGTATAGTCCCTAAGGTTTTGAATAAGATTTGTTTTATAGATTTTGTTTTTTTTTAGCTTGTATTTTTATTCTATTTGTGTGATAGTTAGTTTGTAATTTATTATTAATTTATAATTTATTATAAAGGAGGTAATATGCAAGATGAATTTATTGATTTTGGAAAACTTCAGAAAAAACTGACTCCTAAAATGATTGGGATAATAATTCTCGTTTTGATAATTATAATCGCTGGATTCTCCAGTTTTTATATTGTTGACCAGAAAGAGGAGGCTGTTGTTTTGTTATTTGGGAAATATACAAGGATCACAGGTCCAGGGCTACATTTTAAACTGCCTTTTGGTATAGAAAAAAATTATAATGTTCCCACTCAGAGAATCCTGAAGGAAGAGTTTGGATTTCGCTCAGAAAAACCCGGAATCAGAACACAATATTCATCACAGGATTTTTCTGAAGAATATGTAATGCTTACAGGAGATCTTAATATAATTGATGTTAAATGGATTATTCAGTATCGAATTATGGATCCCAAATTCTGGTTGTTTAATGTAGAAAACCAGCAGAAAACAATCCGGGATATTTCTCAATCTGTAACGAATCAGCTTGTAGGAGATAGAACGATTTTTGATGTTATTGGGAGTGAGCGAGCAAATATTGAGCAAAAAGGCCAGGATCTAATGAATGAATATTTCAAGCTCTATAAATTGGGTGTAAGAGTAACTACTGTAAAACTTCAGAATATTGTTCCGCCCATAGGATCTGTTCAAGATGCATTTGAAGATGTGAATAAGGCCATACAGGATCGGAGCAGACTAATTAATGAAGGTAAGGAATCTTATAATAGGGCAATACCAAGAGCTAGCGGTGAGGCACAAAAAACCATTCAGGAAGCAGAAGGTTATGCAACTGAAAAGGTTAACAAAGCAAAGGGAGATATTGCGCGTTTTCTTGCTGTATTTAATGAATACAAAAAGAGCCCTAAAGTAACAAGAATGAGATTATATTATGAAATGTTTGAAGAGGTTTTCAAGGAGCCGGGCGAGACTGATATTATTGATAAAAAGCTTGGGAACTTTATTCCCTTTAAATCCTTGAACAAAGATAAACAAGGAGGAGAAAAATGAAGAATGCTAAAATTTTGATAATAATATTTGTTGTTCTGTTTTTTATTTTCTTTCTTCTAGGACCTTTTTATATAGTCAAGGAAGGAGAATTGGCAGTTGTTGTACGTTTTGGGAAAATTATGAAGACAAATAAAGAAGCTGGGCTTAACTTTAAAATGCCAATTATTGACCAGGTTACAAAATATCCGAAAAAGATCTTATCCTGGGATGGAGATGCACAGCGTTTGCCAACTGAAGAAAACCAGTTTATATGGGTTAATACAACTGCACGATGGAAAATTTCAGATCTAAAATTGTTTTATGAATCTGTTGGTACTATCAGTCAGGCTCAATCCAGGCTGGATGATGTTATAGACTCAAGTGTACGAAAGATTATAGCTCGAAATCTATTGAGGGAATCTATACGTAATTCCAATGTTATAAATGAAATACAAAGGAAAAATGTATTTAGAACTCAAGCCTCAAGTGATGCAAGTGAAACCAAGGATATTTCTATTGTTTCTTCCACTTTTACTGATATTAAATATGATACTATCAGAAAAGGGCGATTAGAGTTGTCAGATGAAATGCTTAACGAGGCTGTGAAAGTTACTCCCAAATATGGAATCATCTTGATCGATATAATAATAAGACAGATTAAATATTCGGATGATTTAACTATGAGTGTATATAGCAGAATGATAAAAGAGAGGAATCAAATTGCACAGGCATTCCGTTCAGATGGAGAAGGTGAAAGAGCAAAGTGGCTTGGAAAGATGGGAAAAGAACTGCTTATGATACGATCCGATGCTGAAAGACGTGCAAAGGAGATTAAGGCAAAAGCTGATGGGCTGTCACTTGAGATCAGAAATCGTGCATATAATAAGGATCCGGGATTTGCAGAATATTGGATGGCATTGGTGGAATATCAAAAACTTCTTCCCAAAATGAGAAAAATTCTTTCAACTGATTTTGAATTTTTTAAATATCTATACAAAATTTATGCAAAATAGATAACAACTTGTAAATTGTAAAAAACATAAGAGAATTTAGTTTAGAGACATTTTAGTATGTTAGTGTTATAGATAAGTGTAGTATTCTAAAATTTAAAAATAATAATTGAAAATTCTTGTTCTCTGTGTTATATTAAATATTTAGATTTCTGATATAAGGAGGCATTAATGATAGAGATCCTGATTCATGGAAGAGGAGGACAGGGAGGTGTTAAAGCATCACTTTCTTTAGCCTCAGCAGCAGCAAAATCAGGAAAATATGTTCAATCATTTCCTGAGTTTGGTGTGGAACGTAGAGGTGCTCCTGTGAAAGCCTTTAATAGAATTTCAGATGAACCAATAGTAATACGTTCAAAAATTTATAACCCGGATCATGTTGTTGTGTTGGACCATACTTTAATACAATCTATTAATATTACAGAAGGCCTTAAAAAGGGTGGGTGGATAATAATAAATACCAACAAAAAACCAGGGGATTTTAAAGAATTTTGTAAAAACTATAAAGTAGCAACAATTAATGCTAAAGAGATAGCTCTCAGGAATAGATTGGGGAGTAGAGCTGCACCGATTGTAAATACAGCAATTTTGGGAGCTGTGATCAAGGTTTTAAAAGTGTCTGATAAAGAATCATTAGCAATAGCAATAAAAGAATTTGTTCCTGTAAAGCGTGAAGAGAATGTTAAAGCTGCATATGAAGCTTATGATGAAGTTATTTTTGAAGGGGAGGCATAATGTGAAACATAATAAAAAAAAAGTTGAGATAAATGGTGCCTCTAACATGCCTGATATGCCTGCTTCTTTAGGAAGTATGGCAAGCAATAAAACTTCAAGCTGGAGGAATTTAAGACCTGAGATTGATGAATCCAAATGTATTAAGTGCTTTATATGCTGGAAATTTTGCCCGGATGCTGCAATAGATTTCATTGATGAGAATACTCCTCCAAAGATAAATTATGATTATTGTAAAGGCTGCGGAATATGTGCAGTTGAATGTCCGACAAAGTGTATAGAAATGGTGGAGGAATAAAATGGGAAAAGTAATTTTAGGAAATCATGCTGTATCATATGGGGTTCTTGTTAGTAGAGTACAGACTATTGCAGCCTATCCTATTACTCCTCAGACTTTAATTGTGGAAAGATTGTCTGAGATGGTTGCTGATGGAGAATTGGATGCAATCTTTACAAAAGTTGAATCAGAGCATTCAGCATTAGCCTCTACAATTGGCTCTTCATCAGTTGGCGCAAGAGCATTTACAGCAACATCTTCTCAAGGTTTAGCATTAATGCATGAAATGATTCACTGGACAGCTGGTGCAAGACTTCCTATTGTTTTAGCAAATGTAAATAGGGCTATGGCCCCTGGTTGGAATATTTGGACAGATCAAAATGATTCATTGTCTTGTAGAGATACAGGGTGGATGCAGGTATATTGTCAGAATAACCAGGAAGTGCTTGATTCAATTATAATGGGTTATAAAGTATCTGAACAAGTGCTTTTACCTACAATGGTTTCTCTTGATGCATTCGTTCTTTCACATACTGCAGAAAATGTAGATATACCCGATGTAAAACTTGTTGATAAATATTTACCTCCGTATAAGCCGGAAATAAAGATGGATATAGATGATCCACGTTCATTTGGCGCATTATCAAGTCCTGACAATTATATGGAATTCAGATATAAGATGCAGGAAGCAATGGATAAAGCAGAAGATATTATTATAAAAGAAGGGAAAGAATTTGAAAGAATATTTGGCAGGAAGTATGGTATGGTAGAAGAGTATCGCACAGAGGGTGCTGAAATTATACTTGTTGTATCTGCAACAATAGCCAGTACAGCAAGGGCTTCAATAGATAGTTTAAGAGCAAAGGGTATAAAAATAGGCCTTCTTAGGATAAGAGTATTCAGGCCTTTCCCTGTAAAAGATATTGCGCGTGTACTTTTGAACAAGAAAAAAGCTATTGTTATTGATAGAAATATTTCCTATGGAAAATCTGGTATTTTCTTTGATGAAATAAAGGGGGCTTTTTATAATATAGAGGGAGAAAAACCTAAAATATTTGGTTATATTGCTGGACTTGGTGGTAGAGATGTTACTCCTGAGGCCATTTCTGATATGGTTAATGATGCAATGAGAAAAGATAAGCCTGAAAAAGATATTATATGGTCGGGGGTGAAATTATGAGTAAACTTACTATTCCTCAAGAAGAGATAATGTCCTCCGGACATTTAGGTTGTCAGGGATGCGGTGCAACTATTGCTATGCGTTATATGTTAAAAGTATTTGGCAGAAAAACTATGTTGACATTTCCAGCTTGTTGCTGGAGTGTTATAGATGGACCATGGCCATATTCAGCAGTTTCTGTTCCTTTGTTTCATACTGCATTTGAAACAGCTGCAATTGCTGCATCCGGTATTAAGTCAGGTCTGGATGCTTTTGGTAAAAAAGATATTAATGTTATAGCATGGGCAGGTGATGGCGGTACATTTGATATTGGTATACAGGCAATAAGCGGAGCTGCTGAGAGAAATGATAATATACTCTATATTGTTTATGATAATGAAGCATATATGAATACTGGAATTCAACGTTCTTCTGCTACTCCATGGGGTGCATGGACTACTACAACACCTGTAAACAACCCTAAAAACCGTCCCAAAAAGGATCTTGTTGAGATTATAGCTGCACATAGAGTCCCTTATACAGCAACAGCATCTATTGCATATCCTGAAGATTTTATAAAAAAACTTGAAAAAGCAAAAAATATAGAAGGATTTAAATTAATTCATATTTTTGCACCATGCCCTACTGGTTGGAAGATGCCACCTGATTTGACAGTAAAAGTAGCGAGACTTGCAGTTCAGACAAGGATTTTCCCGATATATGAGGTTGAGAATGGTGTGTCTTACAAACTTAATTTTAATCCAAAGAAGTTTGTTCCAGTAGATGAATATTTAAAACTACAGGGAAGATTTCGTCATCTTAAGGAAGATGGTTATAAATTCATTCAAAAAAATGTTGAGTATGAATGGGAGCTTTTAAAGAAAAAAGTCGAGACATTTAAATAGTTTTGTAAGATTTAAA
>JAUWNT010000156.1 GCA_030612495.1 Candidatus Aminicenantota bacterium | reverse complement strand
GGAATTTATATTGATGAGCTTGATAACCCATTTTGTACAGATTTCTCTATTGGCGCTGCTGGATATCCAGAAAAACACTTTGAATCCCCAAACACTGATAAAGATCTTTTATCTCTTAAAAAAAAGGTTGAAATGGGAGCTGAATATATTGTTACTCAAATGTTTTTTGACTTTAAAGTATTCAAAAATTTTGTAGAAAAAGCACGAGATATTGGAATTAAAGTACCGATTATTCCGGGGATAAAACCCATTACAAATAAAAAACTACTCTCAAATATTCCAAAAACTTTTTATGTTAACATTCCTAAAAAACTTGTAGACTCAATCGAAAATGCAAGAACAAAAGAACAGGCATTTAAAAATGGAACACATTATATGGCAAACCTTGCTAATAAACTTATTGAATATAGAGTGCCCGGTATTCATGTGTTTACAATGGGTAAGGGAAAATCCACTAAAGCTCTACTTGAAATGCTTTCTGGACCTAATTGGTAATATGTAATAAATCAATGTTGAACAAAAGAAAACCTGATATTCAATTACTTATAAAAGAAAAAGTGCTTATAATTGATGGAGCAATGGGTACAAATATAATGAATTATAACCTGAATATTGATGATTATCATGGATATAAAAACTGTATAGAATATCTTGTAATAAGCAGACCTGATATTATCAAATCCATTCATTCTTCCTTTTTTGAAGTTGGCTGTGACATTGTGGAAACAAACACTTTTGGAGCAAATAAAATCACGCTCAAAGAACACAATCTCGAACATTTAACCTATGAAATCAATTTAAAAGCAGCAAAACTTGCAAAATCCTTAGCTTCTGATTTTTCAACAAATGAAAAACCTTGCTATGTATCTGGCTCTATTGGGCCTGGATCTAAATTACCAAGTCTTTTGCACATTGACTTTGATACTCTTGAAGATTCATATTTTATACAAGCTCTTGGACTTATTGATGGTGGAGTTGATCTTTTCCAGATTGAAACATCGCAGGATATGTTGCAAATAAAATCTGCTCTTCATGGTGTAAAAAGAGCTCTCAAAGAAAAAAGTAAAAATATCCCAATTATTGTACAGTTTACATTTGAAAATAACAAAATGCTTTTAGGCACAGATATAAAAACTGCAATATCAACATTCATCCCATATGACCTTTTTGCACTTGGCGTAAATTGCGGCACAGGGCCTAAACATATGTATGAACCTGTACGAAATTTTTTTAAATACTCCCCTTTTTACATTTCAGTGCTCCCGAATGCTGGATTCCCAAAACTAAAGAATGGAAATTACATCTATGATCTCAGCCCTGAAGAATTTTCACATCATATAAGTATATTTGTGAAAGATTACGGAGTTCGTCTTGTAGGAGGATGCTGCGGCACAACTCCCGATCATTTAAAAGCAGTTGTTGAAAAAGTCAAAAATCTCCCTATAAAAAAGAGAAAAATAGACTACAAAGCTTGTGCCACATCATTATATAAAATACAAGAATTCGACATAGAACCAAAACCTATCATAATTGGAGAACGAACCAACTCAAATGGAAGTAAAAAGTTCAGAGAAGCCTTACTCAACAATGACATTGATACAATGATCGAGATTGCAAAAGAACAGCAAAAAGAAGGAGCTCACCTGCTTGATCTATGTGTTGCTTATGCTGGTAGAAATGAGCCCAATGATATGACAACATTAGTAAAAATAATAAACAAAGAGCTTCACATCCCTCTTGAACTTGATACTACTAATTTCGAAGCTTTAGAAGCAGGATTAAAACACTATGCAGGCAGAGCTGTTATTAATTCAATTAATCTTGAAGATGGAGGTAAAAAAGCAAAAAAAATACTTGATCTGGCAAAAGATTTTGGAGCTGCTTTAATATGTCTTACTATTGATGAGAATGGTATGGCAAAGACAATAGAAAAGAAACTTGAAGTGGCAAAAAGAATCTATAAACTTGCTCTATCAAGAGGAATTAAACCTCAGGATCTATTTTTTGATCCACTCACATTTACACTTGCTTCAGGTGACAAAACACTCTATAATGCAGGTATTGAGACCCTTAAAGCATTAAGATTAATAAAAAAACAAATACCAGACTCACACACAATTCTTGGTGTAAGTAATATATCGTATGGAATTATGCAAAAGGCAAGAAAGGTCATTAATTCTATTTTCTTATTTCATGCAGTTAAATATGGATTAGACGCAGCAATTTTTCATGCAGGTAAAATAATACCCCTAAACCTCATATCAGAAAAAGAAACAAAACTTGCTGAAGACCTTATTTTTAACAGAAGATCAAATTCCTATGATCCTTTACATAGTATTATTGAATACTATATGAAAAAAGATAAAGGGCAAAAACCATTTAAAAAGCCTCTTTCGATTACTATTGAAGAACAACTTACAACATCAATTATTGAAGGTCGCAAAAAAGGAATTGATAAATTATTGAATCTTGCTTTAAGAAAACATTCAGCCCTTGAAATAATCAATAATTATCTACTTAATGGAATGCAACAAGTAGGTGGGCTCTTTAAATCAGGAAAGATGCAGCTTCCCTTTGTACTAAAATCCGCTGAAGTAATGAAAACCTGTGTTGACCACTTATCCCCATATTTTGATAAAGAAAATGTGAAACATAAAGGCAGTATTCTTCTTGCTACTGTAAAAGGTGATGTGCATGATATAGGGAAAAACCTTGTTGACATAATAGTCAGCAACAATGGATATGATGTCTTTAATATAGGCATTAATAAAACTGTAGAAGAAATTGTTTCCGGGATAAAGGAAAATAAACCGGAATATATAGGCTTGAGTGGACTTCTTGTAAAATCAACATTCGAAATGAAGGACCTGCTTGTTAGATTCAACGAATATAATATTAAGATCCCGGTTATTTGCGGAGGCGCTGCTCTTACAAAGAATTTTGTAAATTTCGAACTAAAACCTGTTTATAAAGGAAAGGTCTATTATGCAGATGAGGCTTTTGATGCATTAAAAATAATGGAAGGAGAAAAAGAAGAATATAAACCAGCAAAAAATAGAGTATCAAATTTAAACAAAAATAAAATAAAAAAGATAGAATATAAATACCCTCTTCCAGACCCTCCTTTTATAGGGGAAAAAATCCTGAGATTTGAAACAAATAAGATAATACCCTATCTCAACAAAAAAATTCTCTACAAAGTTCGCTGGCAAATGAAAGATCTCAAATCTGCAGAAGAGCTCTTCAATATATTAATTAATAAGCTCATTAAAGAGAACACTTTTGATTTAAAAGCTATATATGGATATTTTAAATGCCAAAGAAAAGAAAATAACAAACTTATTGTATTTCATAATAACAGAGAAATTCTCTTTGAATTCCCATTTAAACAGTTTAAAAAAGAAGAAAAAACATTCTCACTTGCACAATACTTTAAAGACAATGATGATATTGTACCCTTTTTTATTGCAACATCCGGAAATAAACTTTCTATTGAAGAAACCAAGCAGTTCAAACAGGATGATTACACAAATTATATATTAACACATGGATTGGGAGTGCAGATGACAGAAGCCCTCGCACAAGCAGTACATGAAATTATAAGAAGAGAATTACATCTTGCAAAGAAGCAGGGAAAACGTGTTAGTCCTGGCTATTTAATGTGGCCTGATTTAGAGGACCAAAAAAAGATATTTCAACTCCTTAACCCTCAAGAAGTAGGCGTATCTTTAACTGAAAATTTCCAGCTTGTTCCAGAACAAACAGTTACTGCAATGGTAGTATGCCACCCTGAAGCTGAGTATTTTTAGTATAAAAACAACAGATTCTCTATATATATTCCTGAGTTAACAGATATGATGTTAAATCTCGTTTTTTATAAGAGGCTAATTTTACTCCCTCAAAATCGAATAAAGACCCTATCACCTCATTAAATTTATAACCTACATGTTCAGGTGAATGTGAGTCTGATGCCAATGAAATTGGAATGCCCTTTTTTATTACTTTTTTTAGAATATCAAAAGAGGGATAAATTTCATTTATGGGCTTATGTAGCCCTGAAGTGTTAACTTCAATACTCATACCTCTGTCAAAAATTTCATTAATAATCTTATCAATATTATTTGAATTGGTCTTTAATACAGGACAATTACTCTTTTTTATTAAATCAAGGTGACCTACAATATCAAAAAAACCAGTATTAATCCCCTTTAACACTGCTTCAAAATAATCATTATAGATTTGTGTTATTGATTTATCAGGAAGATTATAAGAAAATACCCATTGTCCCTTAGGCCACTGCTTTACAAAATGTACTGACATAATTACAAGATCAAAAGGATATTTAGAAATAAAACTCTCTAAATAACCCTCATAACCCTCAATATAATCAGCTTCAATACCTGCTAAAATAGAAATCTCTTTATATTTTTTTTTACATGATTCAATCCCGTTCAGATAAACATCCATATCTTCCAATTGCATCCTGTGTTTTGAATCAAATCCATCAGGCAATGGAATATGGTCTGTAAAGCAGATCTCTTTAATTCCTTTCTCTATTGCTGATTCAATATACTCATACATTTCACCAA
>JAUWNT010000038.1 GCA_030612495.1 Candidatus Aminicenantota bacterium | reverse complement strand
AGGGTTAGTTCGTCTTCGTTTTTAAGTTCATATTTTACGCCTGTATTTAATTTCTCCCCATTAAGATAAGTTCCATTTACAGAGCCTGGCTCTTCTGCAATGTGAAATTTACCATCAATATAAGAAATTGAAGAATGTTTTCTTGATATATATTTTTCTTCATCTTCTCTTGTTAAGTCAACATCAGGTATAAATCCAGTTGTATAATCTCTTCTTCCAAGAAAAGTTTTTATCTTTATTAATTGTACAATTCTATTGGATCTCTGAATGATTAAATAAGCTTTAATACCTGAAGGTAGCTTTTTAGAAGTGGTATCGTCATGAGTATCCTCATCTGCATCTTTTTGTTCATCAACTATTACTATTTTCTTTTCTACTGTAAGTAAATTATTAAGCATTTTTAGATTTTTTTCAGATAGTTTTTTTAGAATTTTCAGAGCAATTTTTGTGCTTTTTTTCATCATATCAACCAGGTAAACATATGGTATTTCAATTATGTCACTATCTTCTATAACATCTACAGTAAAGGCTGCGATATGCTCACTATTTAAAGACTCTTCTCCAAAGAAATCGCCCTTTATAAGAGTTGTTAATACAATATTATTTTCTTCTGTTTTTATTTGTACTTTACCTTTGTTAATTATATAAAAATCTGTTTGTAAATCTCCCTTTTCATATATAACATCACCTGCTTTAAAGTGTTTTATGTATTTTTTTGCTATATCCATTATTCTATTTAATTATGCTATTAATAAATTATTTTATAATAAGGAGCTTATGTTTGTCAAATTTTTAAATTTTTTTTTGCTTAGATCATGTTTAATGGTATGAAGCTGTATTTGACCATATTAAAAGCATAAAGTATAATACTCAAAGAACATGATTAAAAAAGAGGTTAAGAAAAGTTTAATAAAAGCTATTGGTAAAAGTAAGGTTTTTGATGAAAAGGAGTATTTAATCACGTATTCATACGATGCTACGCGTGTAGAATATTTACCTGATTTGATTGTATTTCCAGAGAATGAAAGGGACATAGAGAGGATCTTAAAAATTGCATATAAATACAAGATACCAGTAACACCAAGGGGAGCAGGAGTTGGTTATTCTGGCGGTGCATTACCATATAACAGAGGAATAGTCATGGTTTTTACAAAGATGAATAGAATATTAAATATTGATACAAAAAATTTCATTGCAGAAGTTGAACCAGGGGTAGTTACATATGAGCTTCAAAATGAATGTGAAAAGAAAGGGCTTTTTTATCCTCCTGATCCAGCAAGTTTAAAGACTTCAACAATTGGTGGTAATGTTTCTGAGAATTCAGGAGGACCAAGATGTTTTAAATATGGTGTGACTTTGAATTATGTACTTGAACTTGAATGCTTTTTAGTAAATGGAGATAAAATAAAAGTTGGATCCAATGTTATAAAGGATGTTGCTGGGTATAATTTAAAATCTCTTATTGTTGGCTCAGAGGGGACACTTGCGGTTATCTCGAAGATTATTTTAAGACTAATTACTTTGCCTGAATTAAGAGTTTTATTCCGGGTAGATTTTAAATCTTTGAGTGCTGGAGCTGAATTTATAAATAAAGTAATAAATAGCAAAATTTATCCATCTGTGCTTGAATTTATGGATAGAAGTTCTATTTTGGCATCTTCTAAATATATGGAGGTGTCTTTCGATAATGATATTAATGCTTCTATTGTAATAGAGGTTGATGGAAATGAGATTGAGGTAAAAGAGAGGAAGAATAGATTCATTGAAGTTTTAAAAGATTATGAAATTTTAAATTATGAAATCGCTGAAACAGAAGAAGAGCAAGAAGAACTCTGGAAAATAAGGAGGAATATTTCTCCTGCTATTTCAGGTTTGAGTCCTAAAAAAATTAATGAGGATATAGTAGTACCTGTTAGCAAAATCCCTGAAACAGTTGAATTTATCAATAAACTGGCAAAAGAATTTAACCTTTTAATTATATTATTTGGGCATTTTGGAGATGGGAATATTCATACAAATCTTATGGTTGATCCTGACAATCCAGAAGAGATGAGGAAATCGGAGATAGTACTTAATGAGATATTTCGTTATGTAATTTCAAAGAAAGGTTCTATCACCGGAGAACATGGTGTTGGTATATCTAAAAAATCTTTTATGAAATACCAATTTTCAAATAGAGAAATAGAGCTTTTTAAACAAGTGAAGAGGGTTTTTGACCCTGAGAACCTGTTGAACCCCGGTAAGATTTTTTGATCCCATTTCAAGTTGACAAAAACGTATCTAAAAATTATAATCTATAAATGTATGATAAGTTCAAAGGTTTTATTAAAGAGGCTAGTGAAGAAGAATTTCTTATTAAAAAGGTAGATAAAAAAAAATTACCAGCTCATATTGCAATTATTATGGATGGTAATGGAAGATGGGCAAAGCAGGAGAACCTTAAAAGGGTAGATGGTCATAAAAGGGGTGCTGATGCAGCAAGAGTTATATCAGAATGCGCTTCAAGGATTGGAATAAAATACTTAACACTTTTTGCATTTTCAACTGAAAATTGGAAAAGGCCTATAAAAGAGGTAAATGCTCTTATGGATATGCTTTATAACAAATTAGTATTGGAAAAAAAGCTTTTGGAAGATAACAAAATTAAATTTAAGGTCCTTGGAGATATAAAAAGGCTTCCGAAAAAGTTAAAAAAAAAATTGATGGAAACAGAAGAATTTTCAAAAAATTATTCAAATATGCAGATTAACATTGCTTTAAATTATGGTTCAAGAAAGGAGATAATCCAAGCTGTAAAAAGGATACTTGATTCAAATATTTCTTCATCCAGTATCAATGAAAAATTGTTTGAAAAATACTTGTATACTTATAAAATTCCTGATCCGGATTTGTTAATTCGTACATCTGGTGAATTAAGGATTTCAAATTTTCTTTTATATCAAATTGCGTATTCTGAGTTATATTTTACAGAAACTTTGTGGCCTGATTTTGGGATAAAAGAATTTTTCGAAGCTATTATTGATTTTCAAAAAAGAAAAAGAAGGTTGGGTGGAATATGAGTGAATTTGTCAAACGTACAATAACAGCCTTTTTTATGATTATTATTGCTTTTGTTTTAATTAAATTTTTACCATTGATTTATTTCTCTGTTATTCTATTTTTATTAATTTCAGGTGCAGCATATGAATTTATAAGGCTATGCAATCCTGAAAAATATTCATATTCTTTGATTTTTTTTATTGGTTTTATTGTTGCATTATCTTTTACTTTTAAGCAGCCTGATTTAAAAATGGCAATAATAATAGTTGTTTTTTTCATTGGGATGGTTTTCCTGTTCAAAGAGAGGCAAAAGCGAGATTTAACCACATTTATAAGAGATATTGGCATACATTTTCTTATTGTTTTTTATATTTATGTTCCTCTCTATTTTTTATTTGAATTAAAAAAAATTGGCCCTAATTACTTATTTTTTCTAATTTTTGTAATTGCTATTGGAGACTCTGGAGCTTATTTTTTGGGAAGTGTTATAGGTAAACATAAAATATATCCGGTTGCATCTCCAAAAAAATCTCTTGAAGGGGTGATTGCAGCTATATTTTTTGCCTCAATTTCTGGTTGGTTATCGAAACTTATCTTTCCTGTTGATGTGACATTATGGGTTGCAATTGTTACTGGAGGAATAATTGGGTTTATCTCCCAAGTATCAGATCCTGTAGAGTCATTATTTAAGAGAGCTGCAAATAAAAAGGATTCAGGCTCAATTTTACCGGGCCATGGTGGAATATTGGACAGAGTAGACAGTTATATATTCTGTGCACCTATTCTTTTTTATATAATAGAATATTTCTGGAAATAGATTATCAGATGTCAAATGTAAGAAATATAGCTATTTTGGGTTCAACAGGATCAATTGGTAAAAATGTACTTGATGTGATTGCTTCTAACAGGGATAAGTTCAGATTAAAGAGTATTGCATGTGGGGAGAATATTGATCTTTTAATAAAACAGGTAAATGATTTTTCACCTGAAGTAATTAGTGTAAAGGAAAAGAAAGATGCAGAGGAATTAAAGATTATATTCCCGGATAAGAAAATTTTTTATGGTAAAGATGGAATAATGGAAGTAGCTTTATATAAAAAAGTTGATACAGTGATATCAGCAATTAATGGGACTACATCTATTGAGGCTACTATTGAATCGATAAGGAATAATCACCGCATTTGCCTCGCAACCAAGGAGACACTTGTTGCTGCAGGTGAGTTGATAAATAGAGAGTTAGATAGTTCAAATGCAGAATTGATCCCCATTGATAGTGAGCAGAGTGCAATATTTCAATGCCTTCTTCCATATAAAAAAGAATTTGTAAAAAATGTAATTTTAACTGCTTCTGGTGGACCCTTTTTTAAGAGGAGTAAGGAGGATTTTCATTCGATAACGATAAAGGAAGCACTCTCTCACCCAACATGGTCTATGGGCACTAAAATAACTATTGACTCTGCAACACTTATGAATAAAGCACTTGAAGTGATTGAGGCTTTTTACCTATTTGGATTAAATAAGGATCAAATTGATGTGATCATTCATCCTCAGAGTATTATCCATTCAATGGTTGAGTTTATAGACTCTTCTATTATAGCTCAATTGAGTGTTGCTGATATGAGAATACCAATTCTCTTTTCATTAAGTTATCCTGAAAGGATAAAAAGTAATATAAAATGCTTGAGTTTTTCTGATATTAAAAAACTTGAGTTTTTTGAGGTGGATATTAAGAAGTTCAGTTCAATAGAAATGGCTTTGTATGTACTTGAGAATGGGGAAAATGCAGGTGCTGTTTTAAATGCAGCAAATGAAGTAGCAGTTGAATCTTTTTTAAAGGGAGAGATAAAATTTGATGAGATATTTAATGTTGTTAAGGAAATTTTGTATAATGAGAGATTCTATCAAATTAATTCAATCATAGATATTAATGAAACTATTGAAGAGATAAAACGTAAGACAATTAATTATATTAAAGGGAGAGTTATTAAATGACTGTTATACAAACGATTTTAGCTTTTTTGATTGTGTTTGGAATTATTGTTCTTGTTCATGAAGCAGGACATTTTATAGCTGCAAGATTAATGAAGGTAAGGGTTGATACATTTTCATTTGGTTTTGGTAAACGTTTATTCGGGAAGAAATTTGGTGAAACTGATTTCAGGGTAAGCCTTGTTCCTCTGGGCGGTTATGTGAAAATGGCTGGTGAAGATGAATATGATGCAAAGGATTTAAAACCATATGAATTTCAAGCTAAAAATAGAGGACAAAAGATCTTTATTTTGATAATGGGTCCTTTAATGAATATATTCTTATCCCTATTTATTTTAAGTATAATAAATATGGTAGGAATTGAAAAAGAAAAATATAAGTCTGAAGTACCTGAGATAGGATTTATTGAGCAAGGTTCGCCAGCAGATAAAGCAGGCTTAAAAAAAGGTGATATTATACTTTCAATAAATAAAAAGAAAATAATGAATTGGAAAGAATTAGAACTTACAGTTGGGTATAACCCAAATGAAGAATTGCATGTGGGATATAAGAGGGGAAATATAAAGAGAAACACAAGCATCAGGGTTAAGATGTTAACCCAGAAAAATTTGAATCCTGCAGGTTTTTATTATAATTATAAAACCGAAGTAAATTCACTTGAAAAGGATTTCCCTGCTTTCAAATCTGGTTTAAGAAAGGGTGATATAATCCTTGCTATAAATAATAAACCAGTTTCAATTTTTGAAATGCGTGACGTAATATCTAAAAATTCGGGGAAATCTCTGTTGTTCAGGATTAGAAGAGGTTCAGAATTAATTAATTTAACAATAGTTCCAAGAAAAGTTGAAGAAAAAGGTATAATAGGAATAACAATGGGGTTTTTTTCTCCTGTTGTTAAAGTTAAATATGGATTATTCAAAGCTGTAGGGAAAAGTTTTGAAGAACTTGTTGATTTAACTGTTTTGACTTTTTCTGCTTTTAAAAAGATGATTGCCGGGAAAATTTCACCAAAACACCTTTCAGGTCCAATTGAAATAGCTAAATTCTCCCAAAAAGCAATGAAAACCGGTCTTTCTAACTTTTTTATATTAATTGCATTTATATCGCTTCAGCTTGGTATTATAAATCTTTTCCCTATTCCAGCACTTGATGGCGGCCATTTAATGATATATTCTGTTGAAGCTGTTATAAGAAAGGAATTCAGTAAAAAAGTAAAAGAAACATTAATTAATATAGGTTTTTTTATTCTTATTTCTTTAATGATTTTTGTTGTATTAAATGATGTAGCAAAAACATTGCCAAATGGTTGGAATTCTCTGATTCCTTTTTAAATAAGATTAAGTAACAAGTTACAAGTGCAAGTGACAGTGTATGTGCATGTGCAAGTGGAAGAAGCATTCAGCTTTCAGCCGTCAAGGTAAGGGGTCAGGTCTTCATTCTTCACACAAGCATTTTGAATTAATATGATGAGAGGAATCAGTCAGTGAATAAGGGGGAAAAGTTGAATGAAATGGTATTTTAAATAGAGGATAATTCGTTGTGTGAAGAATGAAGACCTGACCCCTTTAGAGGGGTTTGATAAATCAAACCCCTACTCATCTACTCATCACTTTTTTTTCTTGTTTTTTACTATAACAACAACTTTTTCATTCTTTTTCATTAACCATAGTTTCTCTCTTGCTCTCTTTTCAAGTGCAAGAGGGTTGTTTTTTAATTCTTCAATCTCTTTTTCTAATTTTGCTTTTTTAATTTCGAGGTTTTTTATGCTAATTTCTAAATTCTCAATTTTTCTCTGTGCCTTGACTATTTCGATTAGTCCACTATCTCCAAAAAAAAAGCTTAGTACTAGAATAAAAAGGAATATAACTATAAGCATTAAAAAATATTTTGATATTAGAAAGTTTGAATCTTTTTTTTTGGTTTTGGGCATATATTAAAAGTAACATAAACCAGAAATTTTAGCAATATTAAGCAAATTTTTAGGAGGTTTAAAATTGATAATTTGATTTTTTTTTGCTAATATAAGGACATGAAATGTGGAAAATGTGGTGCTGAAAACGATAAAAGTGAAAAACATTGTAAGTCATGCGGAGCTGAATTGCAAAATGACAATTCAAATGATCATAAAGTAGATGCTTCAAATGAGCTTACTATTATTTCAGATAAAATGGTATCTAAAGGTTTAATTTTAAATAATAGATTTAAAATTAAAAAAAAACTTGGAAAAGGTGGTATGGGAGATATTTTCCTTGCAGAGGATATTAGATTAAAACGTAGTGTTGCAATAAAGACTATTTCTGATAAAAGCTTGGAAGATAAGACTTCAAAAGCAAGATTTTTAAGAGAAGCTCAGACTGCATCTCAACTTGATCACCCGAATATATGTACTATTTATGAAATTTTTGAAGATGATAAAAACGAATATATTGTTATGCATTATGTTGATGGAGTAACTCTTGAACAAATTTTAAAATTAAAAAAGCTAAGTATTGAAAAAATCCTGGATATATGCATTCAAATTTGTAAAGGTATGATGGAAGCGCATTCAAAGGGTATCATTCATAGAGATATTAAAGTTAGTAATATAATGATAAATAGAAATGGGATTGTAAAAATTCTCGATTTTGGACTTGCTAAATTTAAAGATAAATCTTTTGTTGAGAAAAAGGGTATTGTTGATTCCGACTTAACTGAAAGAGGTATTGTAATAGGAACAGTATCTTTTATGTCTCCAGAACAAGCAAGGGGTAGAGATCTTGACCAGAGAACTGATATTTTTTCATTTGGTATAGTTATGTACGAACTGATTGAAGGCAAAAACCCATTTCTGGACAAAGGGCAGATTGAAACTCTTTATAATGTATTGAATAAAAAAGTTGAATTTTCGAGCGATACTCCAGAAAGATTAAAAGAAATTTTATCAAAATGCTTAGAAAAGGATAGAAAAAAGAGGTATTCAAGTTTTTCTGAAATAAAGAAAGATATTGAAGAATTTGAATCGGAAAATAAAAAGAAAAAAGAGTTAACAGGAGAGTTTAAAAAAACTCAAATCATGAGCGCTTCGGAACAGGAAGAAGTAATGGAGGAAATAGAAAAAAATTCTGATAAAGATGATCTGGGAGAAATGGTATATAGAATCAAAAAAATGAAGGCTTCTACTGAACCTGTTTTTTCAAAGAAAATAAAGAGGTTTAAATTTTTAGTGATTCCTATATTCTTATTAATTGCAATTTTTATTACGATTTTTATTTTGAAAATGGATGATGAAAAGAGACACATTGTAAAAAAGAATGAACATTTCTTTGTTTATTTAGATCATTTTAAGGATAAAACAAATGAAAAACATCTATCCAAAAGACTTGATTACCTTCTTACAAATTCTCTAAATCAATTCAAAGAATTTAAAACAATCAATGAAGATACTGGTTTTTCAATTTTAGGTAAAAAGGATAAAGAATTGGATATAAATGCTTTAACAAAAAAAATTAATATTAAATATAAATTGAGAGGGGAAATAACTCATTTTAGTAATATATATAACATTGATGCAGCTTTAATACCTTTAATTAAAGGTGATAAAACTTATTATATGACAATAACTGGTAAGAATAAAGATTCATTTCTTATTCATCAAATAGATGATTTAACAAAGAGAGTATATAATATTTTTTATAACAAAAAAGAGAATGAATTTGAATTCTCTAAGATCTCAAAAATATATGGGGAAAATTGGGATAGATTTTCGGATTTTTTTAGAGGGTATGAACATTATAAAAAGTTTGAATCAAGTAAAGCAAAAAAATATTTTTTAAAATCAGATAATCTCTTAATTTCAAAATATCTTTTAGCAGATCTATTTTATTTTTTAGAAAATAATGTAGAATCTTTAAAAAAAATAGATGAGATAATGCCATATATTGACGATTTAACTGAGTACTTAAGATTGAAAGTTCTTGCTTTAAGAGCCAGATTAAATTTAAATTTTAAAGAAGAGATAAGAAATTTAGAAAAGCTTAAAAACAGTTATAGTTTTTCAAAAGAGGTATTTTATGAATTAGGTGAAGCCCATTTTCATCATGGTAATGCAGAAAAAGCAATGTCATATTATAAAAAGGCAATTGAGATACATAAAAACTATTCAAAAGCAATAAATCATTTAGGATATTGCTATTCATATATGGGAGATCATAACAAGGCAATTGAGTTATTTGAAGATTATAGAAATATTGATAGGTCAGCAAATTCTTTTGATTCATTGGGGGACGGACTTTTTTATTCAGGAGACCTGGTTGCAGCAGAATCATTAAAAGAGGCTGCTATTTCAAAGGATGCTGCAGCAGTGCCATGGGCGTATATAACATTGATTGACATCTCTATATTAAGGGCTGAATACAAAAAGGCTGAAATTCAGCTGCAAGAATATAAGAAACTTGTTAATTCAAAAAGAGATAATGGTGTTGTTCTTTCGAAAAAGGCATTTATTTTATATGTGAATAAAAATTATAAAGAAGCTCTTAAAACAATTAATCAATCAATCGATACTTTTGATTCAAGTAATATAAACGATAACACAGCTGAGGTTCATTGGATTAAAGGGATTATTTTATTGCATCTGGATAAACTAAATGAAGCTAAAAAGGAGTTTTCCTGGTTAAAGAATTTTAAAGAAAAATATAAATTTTCTAAAGATAATTATTATATTCCATTCAAATATTATTTACATTTGAATGCTCTTATATTGGAAAAAGAGGGTAAATTTATTGAAGCTGAAGAGATATTTAAATCTTTAATTAGTATGAAAACTCAATTGTCATACTGGATTACATATTATAATTATCAGTTTTTTCATACTGAATATGCATGTCTTTTATTTAGAAACAAAGAGTACAAAACAGCATTAATAGAAATAGATAAATCTCTTGAATTCAACCCAAATTATATCCCTGCACTCTGGTTAAAAGCATTGGTTTTAGAAAAGCTGGATAATAGAAAACGATTTTCTGTTTATAATAAAATATCCGAATTATATGTAAACACAAAAGAGAGTAATTATTTAAGGGATTTATTGAATAAAAAGATAAATAAGGACACAGAAGCTAAGAAATAGAAGTTGCTTGCTTACACATCCAGGATTTAAACCTTTTATAATCATCTCCTTTTCTTATGTACTTGATCGGGCTTTCACTTATATCTATAATTGTGGAACCTTTGGATTCAGGCATAATGCCATAATCAATTAATAGGAAGTCAAAAGGTGCAGTTTGCAGTATTGGAAATTCTCTCATAATTTTTTCAGGGTCATTTAAGGGTTTTTCTCCTGATCTATTTACTGAGGTTGAGATTAATGGAAAATTTAAAATCTTTATTAATTTCAATATATTTGGAATACCAGGTATTCTAATTCCGATTTTTTTATTATTTTTTAAAAGAGATTTGTTTAAAGATTTTGATGCATTAAAAAGAAATGTGAATTTTCCAGGAAGAAAATTTTTATAAATACTATAAAAAATATCAGGAATCTCCTCTACTAAACCATTAAGCATTGAAATATCTGAAATCACAACAGAGTAGGGGTTATCTATTCTCTCCTTTATTTTGTCAATCTTTTTAAGTGCAGACAAAGAGAAAAAATTTCCTCCGATTCCATAGATCGTATCTGTTGGATAAATAATAATATTATCTTTTTCTAAAAAATTTTTTATATAATCAATATTTTTATTTTCTAAAATGTTTGAGTATTTTATAATTTTCATTCCACTTTTTTCTTTTCCCTTTTTACTTTTTCCACTAAATCCCAGACCCCTAACCCCAAATCCTACATTCTTCAACTTAAAACTCAAAACTCAACACTTAAAACTGTTGGGTTTGATAAATCAAACCCCTACTTCATAAAACCTCTTATACCATTTCACAAAATGTTCGACTCCAATTTGAACAGGGGTTTCTGGTTTGTATGCAAAATCTTTTTCAAGATCAGAACAGTCAGCGCTTGTTGCTTTAACATCTCCATTCTGCATGGGAAGTAAATTTTTCTCTGCTTTTTTATTTAAAGATTTTTCAATTGCTTTAATGAAATCTATCAATTTCATTGATCTGTTATTTCCAATATTATAAATTTTATAACAAGATTTGCTTGAAGAAGGATCAGGTTTTTTCTCATCCCAATTTTTGTTTATTTCAGGGGGATTATCTATTACTTTTACAACACCTTCAGTAATATCATCAATATATGTAAAACTTCTTTGCATATCTCCTCTATTAAACACATCAATGGGTTTCCCCTCTAATATTGCTTTTGTAAAAAGAAACATAGCCATATCCGGCCTTCCCCATGGCCCATAAACCGTAAAGAACCTGAGCCCTGTTGTTGGAAGCCCGTACAAATGACTGTAAGTGTGAGCCATAAGTTCCGAACTTTTTTTGGTTGCTGCATAAAGGCTTATAGGATGATCTACATTATCATGTGTAGAAAATGGCATTTTTTTGTTCATACCATACACTGATGAGCTACTTGCATAAACCAAATGTTCTATATTATTATGCCTGCAAGCTTCCAAAATACTCATAAAACCAGCAATATTACTTTGAATGTATGAATTGGGATTTGTAAGCGAATATCTCACTCCTGCTTGAGCAGCCAGATGACACACTTTATCAAATTTTTGTTCCTTAAAAAGCTTTGCTATGTTCTCTTGATCTTCCAAATTTAGTTTTATGAATTTATAATTTCCATACTTTTTGCTTTTAACCAATTTATTATACTCAATCTCTTGTTTTTTTATACCTGTTTCAGCAAGACGTCCATATTTAAGATTTATATCATAATAGTTATTTATATTATCAAGGCCAATGACTTCATTTCCTCTTTCTAAAAGAGCTTTAGCCAGGTAAAATCCGATAAAACCAGCAGTTCCGGTTACAAGTATTTTCATCATTTACTCCTTAAACCAATTTTAATGTAATGATTTTTCTGCCTCATTCAATACTTTTAAAACTCTTAGCCCCTCTTTTGCATCAGTTTTTGGGGTTTGCCTGTTCTTAATACATTCAATAAAATGAAGCAATTCCTCCCTTAAAGGCTGTTTTTTTTCAAATTGTACAACCTTATAATCTGCTTTTTCTGCAATTGGTATTTTCCCCTTTTCCCACTTGATTTTATGCTCATAGATAAAGAGTTTTTCCTTACTCATATCATCAAAAACAGCCATTTTCTCACTTCCAATAACAACCAATTTTTGTTCTTTGAACGGATGAAGCCAGCTTACAAATATGTGAGCTTTAACTCCATTTCTAAATTCAAGCTCAGTTAAAGTCGTATCAAAAATCGCTTGATTTAAATATGAACCTCCAAATGCTGAAACCTTAGCAGGCTCTTCTTCTCCCATTAGCATTAAAATTATAGAAATATCATGCGGTGCAAAGCTCCATAGAACATTCTCTTCTGTTCTTAGTTTGCCAATATTTAATCTATTCGAATAAATATACCTGATTTTCCCCAGATCACCTTTATCAATCATATCCTTTAATTTTACAACTGCTGAATGATACTGGAGAATATGACCAACCATTAAAATCCGTTTCTCTTTTTGAGCAATATTAACAAGCTCTTCACCTTCTTCTTGAGTTAATGCTAAAGGTTTTTCAACCATTACATCCTTTCCTGCAAGTAAATATTTTTTTGCCAGTTTAAAATGGAGCACAGCAGGTGCAGCAATAACCACTCCATTTATTTCGTGGTTATCAATCACAAATTTATCATGTTTTACAAAATTGACATCCGGGAAATCTTCTCTTCTTTTTGAAATAATATCATCGGATTTTTCAAGAACCAGATTGAGTACACCTAGTTCATTCAAATTTCTAAGATGATTTTTCCCCCAATTCCCAGCTCCAACAAGTGCAATATTCTTTTTCATTTATCCCCCTTTTAATTTAGTTCTTATATAAACTGACATTTTTCAGGTTTCAGATATTTAGATTATATAAAAAATATTAGTTTTTTGTCAAGAAAAATCATTTATATTAAACCTTTTTACAAAAAATTGAGTATAATATAATTTAAAATTAAAACTTGTGGAATATTACTTCACACTCTATTCTATGTGAAAGGAGTTATTATGAAAAGAGGTATATTAATTGCAATATTAATTATTGTAATTTTTGTCATTTTTATGGGCCTTATTGCAGGGTTTGTATATATGCAGCTCAACCGGGAACCCTATATAGCGGATAATTCATTTTTAAAGATAAACTTAAAAGGCGGAATCGAAGATAATGAAGATTCCCCTTTTTCAAAAGCTATGACAGTTGAAGATCTATTTTACCATATAAAAAGGGCTAAAATCGATAAAAGAATTAAAGGAATAATCCTTAAAATATCATATTTACGTACAGGATTCTCTATAACTGAAGATATTGGTAGAATAATTAAGGATTTTAGAAAAAGCGGGAAAAAAGTCTATGCATTTATATATTGCGGAGGGATTAAAGAATACTATCTCGCAACTTTTGCAGATAAAGTTTATGTTTTTAAAGGAAATGACCTTTTCCTAACAGGTCTTGCAACAGAAGCAATCTTTTTAAAAAATACACTTTCAAAACTGGGAATTAAAGCTGAACTCTTTCATATTGCAGAATACAAAACAGCTACAAATATTTTTACACAGGATAAAATGACTTCAGCACACAGAGAATCTGTACAAAAACTTCTTGATGATATTTATATATCTACTTTGCAGGGTATTTCAAAAAACAGGAACATTAAATTAGGATCAATAAAAAAAATAGTTAATGAGTCACCCGTTTCTAATGCAAGATATTTAAAAGCAGGGTTGATTGACAAAACAATTTATGAAGATGAAATTCTTAAAGATTTAAAAACAGATTATAAAATAACAAAATTTGAAACTTATAGACGAACCTCTTCACCCAAACCTTTTAAAGCAAAAAAGAAAATTGCTGTTATATTTGCCTCAGGTGAGATTAATTCCGGACGGAGTGGAGGTAAATCCATAACAGGAGATAAGATATTGGGCTCTGAAACTATTTCAAAATATTTAAGAATAGCCAGAAAAAGTCCATCAATAAAAGCTGTAGTTTTACGAATTAACAGCCCTGGTGGTTCTGCTTTAGCTTCTGATGAAATACGTAGAGAAGCAGAACTGCTTGTTAAGAAAAAACCATTGGTAATTTCAATGTCTGATGTTGCTGCATCCGGAGGTTACTGGATTTCCCTTTCATCTTCAAAGATATTAGCTTTACCTCAAACAATAACAGGGTCAATAGGAATTATCAGTGGAAAATTTGTTTTAAAAGGACTGTATGGAAAAATTGGACTCAATAAAGAGATCTTAAAAACCTCGGAATATGCAGATATGTTCTCTGATTATAAAGAATTCACTCCTTCTGAAAAAGAGAAATTAATGAGAGTAATGAGAAAGATATACAACGATTTTTTAATTAAGGTTGCTAAGAGTAGAAACATGAAAGTTGCAGATGTGGATAATATTGCAAAGGGAAGGGTATGGTCAGGATATTCAGCATTAAAATTAAACTTAATTGATAAAATCGGAGGAATTAACAAAGCTTTTGAAGAAGCAAAAAAGCTTGCAAAAATCCCAGCTTCCGAAGGTGTTGGAATAAAAATCTATCCAAAGAAAAAATCTTTAATGGATTCAATATTAGACTTATTCTTTAATTATAAAGGTGCTAAAGCTAAAATAGAAAATCCAATTAAACTTACTATTGAAGAAAAACTTATTCGTTATAAACAATTCTTTCCAGCAATGATGATGCCATTTAAGCTCATTGTTAATTAAATACAAGTAGATGGGTAGATGGGTAGATGTGTAGATGAGTGACATGTAGGGGTTTGATTTATCAAACCCAACAGTTTTAAGTGTTAAGTTTTGGGTTTTAAGTTGAAAGAAAAAAAACCATTCAACCAATCAACTATTCAACCATTAGTCCGGTCAACTATTAGTCCATTCAACCAATCAACCAAGTAATGAAAATATATACATATATTAAAAAGAATAGTAAATTTATATTTTTTCTTTATTTTATAGTTATAATAATAATGTCTTCTATACCTCAAATACCTATTCCAAAAATTAAGGCATTTGACTCAATAATAAGATTGGATTATTTTGTTCATTTTATTGAATATTTTATTCTATCTATATTTTTTATTTTGTGGAGGCTTGATAACAGATCGGTTTTTAGGTTTAAAACATTCCTTTTATATATTGTTATAGGCTTAAGTATTGCATTTTTAGATGAATTTCATCAAATACTTATACCTGGGCGTGCATTTAATATTATTGATATTATGTTTGATGCTTTTGGTTTTATAATGGGGATTTTTGTTATGTATAGAAGTAACAAGGTTAGAGGTAAGATGTAGGATTTGGGGACTAGGATTTGGGGGGTAGTGTTTTTTGTTACTGTTTACTCTTCACTATTTACTCTTCGCTATTTTTGCTGAACGCTGAAAGCTGAATGCTGAATGCTGAAAGCTGAATATCGAATAACGAATAATGAACAAGGAATGATGAAAGAAAAAAGAACTATTCAACTAATCAACTATTCGACCATTAGTCCAATAAACCAATCAACTATTCAACCATTAGTCCAGTCAACTATTAGTCTATTCAACCAAATTAAATCATAAAATTTAAAAAATGTATAATTCTACTTGACAAAATTATATGAATTTTCTACAATAAATTTGTATAAGTTGACTAAAAAGCATTCTAAAAGAACTTGTTAATATGCGGTTTATTGATTTTTTATGTAAATACCCGGAAAGGGGCAATGGC